>CAZPQL010000003.1:0-88658 GCA_964588725.1 uncultured Rhodobacterales bacterium | reverse complement strand
CTGTGTTTCACAGAAAAGAGCGGAGCTATTCGAGCTCAAGACGAATTCACTGGAAAAACTTAAAAAGTCAGTGACAGCAAAATCCATTACGCCCAGCGAAGCGCAAAAAAATGGTCTGAAGCTCAAACAAGATGGAGCCCGGCGCACTGGCTACGATCTTTTGTCTTATCCGGGGCTGGATTTTGGTACAATTACATCCCTTTGGCCCGATTTGGAGGGTGCTGAACCCGAAATTGTTACCCAGCTGGAACGGGACGCGACCTATGCCCACTATATTTTGCGTCAGGAAAAAGACGTGGCCGCGCTGAAGCGCGACGCCGCGCACAAAATCCCGTTCGATTTCGACTATGCACATATTGCCGGTCTTTCGAATGAACTAAAATCCAAACTTATCGAGATTCGTCCTGCAAACCTGGGACAGGCCGGGCGAATAGATGGCATGACACCAGCGGCGCTCACGCTGATTCTCGCCGGTATCAAACGGATAAAGACGACCAAAGCCGCAAATGGATAGAGATCAAGCTGTCGAAAAGCTTCGAAATACGCTTAATGTTTCACGTGAAACAATTTCAAAGCTTCACAGCTACGAAAAATTGCTTATTCAGTGGAACCCTCGTGTCAATCTCGTAGCGAAAAGCACAATTCCAGATATTTGGGTCAGGCATTTTCTGGATTCCGCGCAAATTTGGCGCTACAAACCCAAAAAGTGCACCAAATGGCTTGATCTTGGGACCGGAGCCGGATTTCCCGGCATGGTCCTTGCGCTAATTGCGGCGGATGATAGGGATGGCGTAGAATTTACGTTTGCCGAGTCAGATCAACGCAAGGCCGCATTTCTTCAATTTACTGCGCGAGAGTTGGGTTTATCGCCGAATATAGCCATTACCCGAATAGAAAATCTGACAAAACTGGGGGCTGACGTGATTTCTGCGCGCGCCTTGGCGCCGCTGAACACACTACTTCGCTACGCAGAACCCCACGCAACAGAAAATACTCTGTGCATTTTTCTGAAAGGGGAAAAAATTGATAAAGAGTTGACTGAAGCACAGGAATACTGGAAATTCACTGCAAAACAAAGCGGCAGTATTTCCAACCCAACGGGGAAAATTGTTCAAATTCGGAATATTCGGCGTGCAATCAACAAGTGAGCAGACAAAACCAAAAATAATAGCCATTGCCAACCAAAAGGGCGGTGTCGGTAAGACCACAACCGCCATCAATTTCGGCACCGCGCTGGCAGCAGTAGGTAAAAGGGTGCTTCTTATTGATTTAGACCCACAGGGCAACGCCTCGACAGGATTAGGCAACCCGGCTCGCGAACGTGACGCCACCAGTTACGATCTGTTAATGAATGACACCCCGATTGAAGACATTATTTGTGAATCTCAAATTCCCAACCTGCTTATTTCACCGGCGACAACAGATCTCAGCTCGGTTGACATTGAATTGGCCAGCAACGCAACGCGCGCCACGCGGTTACGCAATATATTGCGCGGCGAGGGGCTGGATCCGTTTAATCTTGACTATGTTCTTATTGACTGCCCGCCGTCGCTAAATCTGCTAACCGTTAACGCCATGGTTGCCGCGCACTCTGTGCTTGTCCCGTTGCAATGCGAATTCTTTGCGCTCGAAGGGCTTTCACAACTGATGCTATCTATCAGAGAAGTAAGGCAAACTGCCAACTCGGACCTTCGAATAGAGGGTGTGGTTCTGACAATGTTTGACCCGCGAAATAATCTTTCGAAACAAGTCGAAAGCGATGTCCGGGAAAACCTGGGTGATCTCGTGTTGAACACGGTGATTCCCAGGAATGTCAGGCTCAGTGAGGCGCCCTCATTTGCGGTTCCGGCTCTGATATACGACCATAAAAGCAAAGGCAGCATAGCATATCAAAAACTTGCCGCCGAAATTCTTCGACGACACAACAAATCATCGCCAGAATTGCAGCAAGCGGAGAGTTAATCCAATGAGCACCGGAAATCCCGAAAAAAGAGGTCTGGGCAGAGGCCTTTCAGCACTGATGGCAGATGTCGAAATCGAACCTGTCGACAATGATCAGCAGGACCGTCACACACAGGCCCAGAAAAGCCAGGCGACCGCGCCGGTAGAGACGCTCCACCCAAATCCCGAACAACCCCGGCAGGATTTCGACAAAATCGAGCTGGAAGAACTTGCAGCGTCAATTCGCGAGCGTGGAATCATTCAGCCGCTAATCGTTCGCGTCGATCAGACGAACGGCGGGTATCAAATTGTAGCGGGCGAACGCAGGTGGCGCGCCGCGCAGCTGGCAAATTTACACGATATTCCCATTATTATCAAAGACCTAACAGATAGCGACGTCCTTGAAATTGCCATTATAGAAAACATTCAAAGGGCGGACCTGAATGCCGTCGAAGAGGCGCAGGGATACAAACAATTAATGGAGCGGTTTGAATATACCCAGGAACAGCTGTCGGCAATTCTTGGCAAAAGCCGGAGTCACATTGCGAACGCTCTGCGGTTGCTCAATCTTTTGCCAGAGGTTCTGGATATGCTACGGGCCGGCAAATTGTCGTCAGGCCATGCGCGACAATTGATTTCGGCGCCCAATCAGATTGATCTGGCAAAGCGAATAATATCCAAAGGCTTATCCGTACGACAAACCGAAAAACTGGTCAAAAGGCCATTGGTGGAAACGGTTAAAACCAAAGATAATGATACCTTAAAGGACGCGGATACCAAGGCACTTGAACTTGATTTGGGTGCCAATATTGGGATGTTGGTCGCTATTAACCACAACGCACAGGCCGGTACAGGGACTGTAACAATTCAATACGCGACGTTGGAAGAGCTGGACGAAATCTGTGGATTGTTGTCGTTCAGGGCCTCGGACGAGACCAAATAAATACCAACACCACTATGAGAACAGGGATCTGAACGATCAGTACGACACTTGGAACGCGAAAGAATATTGAGATCGCGAGTGTCACAATAATGGACACACCTGCAAAAATTTTGGCACGCAGTGATATCGAGCCGTGTCGGCGCCAGTTCTGAATTGGCGGACCAAAGATTTTGTGGTCGAGCAGCCAAGCCAGCAAAGTCGGGGAAGAGCGCGCAAAGAAAAACGCTGATAACAACAGAAATGGCACCGTCGGAACCAGAGGCAAAATAATGCCCCCTGACGCCAGAACCAAACTGACCACCCCAAGTATGAGCCACACAAATCGCATCGCAACTTTACCGCGGCTTGACCAAATTTGACGACAGTTCGGTTATGACTGCGTTCAAAACCATCCGGCCAGAATCGGTAGCTACAAGCATGTTTTCCAAATTTTCCAATAAGTTCATATTTTTCAAGTCGGTAACGATATCCTCCGCGATGCGGTAGCCGTCAATTGAGTACAATCTTTCCGTATCCAGGCCCCCGGAAGTCCGCAGCGACATCAGTAAATACTCATCCATTATCGACTCAACCGAAAGCACATCTCTGCGCGATTCTCCGGATAAGGACCGGGTTTCGGCCAGCCAGACATTTGGCGACGCATGGGATTCCGTACTGTACCGCGCTCCATCTATTGTAAGACGACCGTGCGCACCCGGACCGATGCCAAGAAAATCGCCGCACTGCCAATAGATCATGTTATGTTTGGACTGATTACCCGGCGTCGCAAAATTAGACACCTCGTAGGCGCAGAATCCTGCATCGCGACACTGATTAAGGGTTCGGAAAAACATGTCTTCTGCCACGTCGTCCAGAGGCATATTACGCAACAATCCCCTTGAATGGCGTGCGCCAAATACCGTGTTGGGTTCGATCGTCAGCTGGTAAAGCGACAAATGGCTGGTGCCAAACCCGAGTGCGCGGCTCAATTCAGCCTGCCATTCATCTGCGGTCTGTGTTTGGCGCGCGTAAATAAGATCAAAACTGACCTGATCAAATACCGACTGCGCCACGTTCAGCGCCTCCAGCGCGTCCTTGGCGGTGTGCGTTCGACCCAGTAACCTTAGGTGTTCATCATTAAGCGATTGAATGCCAAGGGAAATACGGTTCACACCGGCGTCACTAAAATCACGAAATTTGACGTATTCGACCGATGAAGGGTTGGCCTCCAGTGTGATTTCCACGTTATTGGCAAAAGACCAGCGCGACGAGATATTTTCAATTATTCGGTTTACCGTGTCCGGAGACATCAGGCTCGGAGTTCCACCGCCAAAATAGACCGAATTCACTATCCGGTTGGGAACCGCGCGCGCGTAGCGGTCAATTTCGGCTAAATAGGCGGTGAGCCACGCTTTTTCATCAATAGAATCTGATACATACGAATTAAAGTCGCAGTAGGGGCATTTTGACTGGCAGAACGGCCAGTGGATATAAATTCCGAAGCCAGCATGACGCCAATCATCCATGACGCGGAATAATTTCGAGAAATGCGGCAAACGCGGCCGCGCGATGACTTATCGCCGCCTTATGTCGGGGGTCCATTTCGGCGAACGTCACTGAATGCCCTTCTGGCAGAAAAATCGGATCAAACCCGAAGCCAAATTCACCCCGCATTGGCCAGACAATGCGACCATCAACTGACCCGGTAAAAACCGCGTCCTGACCATCGGGCCAGGCAAGGCAAAGAGTACATACAAACCGGGCGAGCCGCGGCTCGGGAGCAGCCCGTTTTTCCAGTTGATTCCAGACTTTTGTCATTGCCAAAGCAAAATCCCGCCCTTTCGATGCCTCGGCCCAGTCAGCGGTATAAACTCCCGGTGCGCCATTCAAAGCTACGACCTCGATTCCGCTGTCGTCGGCCAAAGCCGGATAACCGCTTGATTTCGCGCCATTATGCGCTTTTATTCTGGCGTTGCCCGTGAACGTCGTTTCGGTTTCAGCGGGTTCGGGAATTCCAAGCACCGCCGCAGAAATGGATTCAATACCATAAGGTGACAAAAGCGCTTCAATCTCTTTGATCTTACCCCCGTTATGGGATGCCAAAACGATTTTGCGTTCCGTCAACAGCCGCATGTCACTTGCTGACGGCCGCTTTTTGCGCTTCAACCAAAGTTGCAATTCCGGAATTCGCCAGATCGATCAAACTATTGAACGCGTCACGGGAAAAAGTCGCGCCCTCAGCAGAGCCCTGAATTTCAACGAAATCACCACCACCTGTCATGACAAAATTGGCGTCTGTGCCGGCTTCCGAATCTTCGGCGTAGTCTAGATCCAGAACTGCCTGACCAGCATAAATCCCACAACTAACAGCGGCTACATGATCAGTCAGTGGATCAGATTTAATATCGCCCGCGTTCAACAGCGCATTCACGGCAAGCCGCAGGGCCACCCATCCGCCGGTGATAGCGGCGCAACGGGTTCCACCGTCAGCCTGTAAGACGTCACAGTCAACGGTAATTTGCCGTTCGCCCAAAGCAACACGATCGATTCCCGCGCGCAAAGATCGACCAATAAGCCGTTGAATTTCCGTCGTTCTTCCGGATTGCTTGCCGCTGGTAGCCTCGCGCCGGTTTCGCGTAGTTGTGGCACGCGGCAGCATTCCGTATTCGGCCGTCACCCAGCCCAAGCCCGAATTTCGCAAAAAGGACGGAACCCTTTGTTCCAGACTGGCGGTACACAGAACGTGCGTGTCGCCGCATTTGATCAGACAAGACCCTTCGGCGTGTTTTGTAATCTGCGTTTCTATAGAGATCGTTCTAAGTTCGTCGGTTTTTCGTCCTGAAGGTCGCATTCAAAGTCCTTTGGATTGGGTCGTGATCTGGACATCTTTTTGCGGTAGTTGCAGGGGCGGTTCAATGACCGATTGACGAAAGCGACACGATTTTTTAGGACTATCAGTCGGGAATGGAAAGATCAGTTAAACCATGACACCGCCAAACGGCCCCTTTAACGAAATGAACATAAGAAGTCGCGAAGTTTTTCGCACGCTGGTCGAATCTTTTTTGGCAACTGGCGATCCCGTCGGATCGCGCACATTGTCGAAAACGCTGGTGGAAAATGTGTCTGCCGCCACAATTCGCAATGTCATGCAGGATCTGGAGATTCTGGGGCTGCTGGACAGCCCGCACACCTCGGCGGGCCGCACGCCAACTCAGCTGGGTCTCCGGCTTTTTGTCGACAGCCTTTTGGAAATCGATGACGTCGCCCAAAATGACCGGCGCCAGATCAAAAGCACGATAGATGACGCCGAACCTGGAATTCACGACATGCTGGATCGCGCCAGTTCTGTTCTGTCGGGCCTGACGCACACCGCCAGTCTTGTTCTATCGCCGAAATCGGAAAGTGCGATCAAACATATCGAGTTTGTATCGCTGGCACCTGACCGGGCGTTGGTCGTATTGGTGACCGCTGATGGTCAGGTAGAGAACAGAGTCTTTTCGCCGCCACTTGGGCAAACTGCTTCCGCCATGCGCGAGGCGGCCAATTTTCTGAACGCCGTGGTGCGGGGGCGCACGCTTTCAGAGCTGATGGAAAATATTGCAGACGAAATTTTGCAGCACCGTCAAAAACTGGATTCGGCGGCCCGACAACTGGTCAAGGACGGTTTGGCCATTTGGGAAAACAAGGGTCAGGCGCACGAGCGGCTGATCGTCCGTGGGCAATCCAATTTGATCGACGGCGCTGAAACCGAGGACGATCTGGCCCGTGTAAAAGAATTGTTTGACGAACTGGAACGAAAGAGGGATCTCGCGCAGTTTCTGGAGCTGACAGAAGAAGGTGAAGGTGTGCGCGTTTTTATTGGCTCTGAGAACAAATTATTCTCACTTTCGGGTTCCTCTTTGGTGGTGTCTCCATATATGAACAGTGATCGAAAAATTATCGGCGCTGTGGGAGTCATCGGGCCGACACGATTAAATTACGGGCGGATTGTTCCGATCGTGGATTATACCGCGCAGCTGGTTGGAAAAATGCTGTCACAAAAGACACCGATTTAACGAGGCAAAAATGTCCGAACACAAAGACGAAGCGATGGATAAAGATACAGAATTGTCCGAAGAGACACCCTTTGAGCCCGCGAATTTTGACGATACAGATCCGCTGGCTTTGGATGACGAAATGGACGAGCTCAACCGGTTGATCGTCGAACGCAACGAGCTGCAGGATCGTCTGATGCGCGCTTTGGCCGAAGCGGAAAATACCAGAAAACGCGGTGAGCGTGATCGAAGGGATGCGGAAACTTATGGCGGTTCAAAACTGGCCCGCGACCTGATGTCGGTCTATGACAATATTACGCGCGCACTGGAAACCGTGACCGAAGAGCAGCGCGAACAGGCCAGTGCACTGATCGATGGAATAGAACTGACGCGGCGCGAGCTGCTAAATACATTTACCAAGCACAAAATAGAACGTATTGCGCCCAAAGAGGGCGACAAGTTTGATCCAAAACTGCATCAGGCCATGTTCGAGGCGCCACTCCCCGGGACACAGGCAGGTAGTATCATTCAACTGATGTCAGAGGGCTTTGTCATGGCCGACCGCCTGTTGCGTCCGGCTCAGGTTGGCGTGTCTTCCGGTTTTGCCGATCCATCCGATTCTGAATCCGATTAATCGCCGACCAACGCCTTAAGATCATAAAGCAAGTCAAGCGCCTGTTTGGGGGTCAACGTATCCGGAAACACAGCTGCCAATTTATTTTCAATATCAGAATTATCGCCAGGACTCGTCGTTACGTCCCTCTTGGCGGAAAACAATGGTAACTCGCCAGCGATATCATTTCCGGCAGAGTTATCCGATCGGCCCGATTTTTCCAATAACGCCAAAATATTACGCGCACGCTCCACAACGTTAGAGGGCAATCCCGCCAAACGGGCTACCTGAATCCCATAGGACTGTTCCGCCACGCCGTGCGCAACTTCGTGAAGAAATATCACGTCGCCGTCCCATTCTTTGACTCGAACAGTGACATTTACCAGCCCCGGCAAAGTCGAACTTAGCGAGGTAAGCTCGTGATAATGTGTAGCAAAAATCGTTCGGCACCGGCTGGTATCATGTAGGTGCTCCAAAGTTGCCCATGCAATAGACAGGCCATCATAGGTGGCGGTTCCACGACCTATTTCGTCGAGTATGACCAGCGCCCCCGGTTGTGCCTGATTCAGTATGGCCGCAGTTTCAACCATTTCAACCATGAACGTCGAACGCCCGCGCGCCAGATCGTCAGATGCGCCAACACGCGAAAAAAGCTGGGTGATCACACCAATTTTTGCTGATTTTGCAGGTACATAGCAACCAATTTGCGCAAGAATGGCAATTAGGGCATTCTGACGCAAAAACGTTGATTTACCTGCCATGTTCGGCCCGGTCAGCAACCAAATGCCCGGGCCACAATCCTTTTTTGGGGTAAGTATGCAATTGTTGCTGACAAAAGTCTGATCGCCGCGTTGCCGCAGGGCATGTTCCACCACAGGGTGACGCCCCTGATCTATATCAAATGCCTGCCCGTTTTCAACGCATGGCCGGCACCAGTTTTCCGCAAGAGCAAGGCCAGCAAATGACGAGGATAAATCTATATCTGCCAGCATGTTACTAATTTTGCTTAATTCAGAAAATAGCCGCAGTACTTTGCGCCGCAACGATTCGAAGTGCCCGGTTTCGATCTCGAGCGCATGGACGCCGGCGTTCATTATTCGGGATTCGAGCGACGATAGTTCTTTGGTCGTGAATCGAACAGCATTTGCGGTTGTCTGACGATGGATAAACGTCTCTGACAGCGGAGCCGAAAGCATCCGTTCAGCGTGGCCGGCAGGCGTCTCAACAAAATACCCCAACACGTTGTTATATTTAATCTTTAGAGAATTGATCCCAGTAGTATCAGCCTGCTCATGTTGCATGAGCGCGATTTGCGCCTTGCCGTCGGTGGCGAGCGAACGCAACTCATCGAGTTCGCTATCGACACCAGCGACGATAAATCCACCCGCTGACGTTTTAATAGGAAGATCATCCACTAAATTCGCATTAAGAAAATCCAGTAACTCATTAATATCAAAAGACTGTACCATATTAGATATACGATTCTCCTGCCCTTCACAGCCCGTTATTATACCGTCAATTGCGCCCGCCATCGTCAGCGCGTTTCTTATTACGCCCAGGTCCCGGGGTCCGCCCCTGTCCAGCGACAGCCGCGACAGCGCCCGATCCATGTCTGGCGTCATTTTCAAACAGTCAACGACATCGGATCGACATTCGGGGTAGGACAAATAAAAGTCTATACTATCAAGACGATCACGTATGACACTAACGTCGATCAGCGGATTGGACAGGCGGGTATAAAGCAGGCGGGCACCAGCGCTGGTCACCGTCCGATCGATAACCGATTTTAGTGTGCCCGTGGATTCGCCAGCCAGATTTCGGGTCAATTCAAGGTTTCGCCGGGTCGCGGCATCAATCTGCATGAACCGGCGGCTTTGCTCGAGATTTGGTAAATTCAGCAGTGGCATCGTTGAAATCTGGGTCAGTTCCAAATAATCAAGTATGGCACCCATGACAGAGATTTCCGCGCGGCCAAACTGGCCATACCCATCCAATGAACTGACATCGTAAAATTCACAAAGTCGCCGTTCTGCACCAGAACTGTCGAAACTGTGCGGCGAAAGCAGTGTTGCCGTGGCATCGTATTCTTCAATCAGGGATCGCAATTCTGCGCCTGAATTGTCGATAATCAAAACCTCGCGCGGCGCGATCCGGGCCAACAACGATGGCAGCGCGTCTATCGCGCAGTCGATAACGGTAAATTCGCCAGTCGACAGATCAACCCATGCAAATGCTCCCTGATCACGAACTGTTTGAAAGGCCGCCAAAAAATTGTTCTTTCCCGGATCGAGCAGTGACTCCTCGGTCAGGGTTCCGGGTGTGACAAGGCGAACGACCTCGCGCCGAACCACGGATTTTCCACCGCGCTTTTTGGCGTCGATCGGGCTTTCCGTTTGCTCGCACACCGCGACCTGAAATCCTTTTTTGATCAGCGTCAGCAAATAGTTTTCCGCAGAATGGGCCGGTACGCCGCACATGGGAATGTCGGCACCCAGATGTTTTCCTCTTTTTGTCAGGGCAATGTTGAGCGCATTAGCGGCGGCGATCGCGTCGTCGAAAAACAGCTCATAGAAATCACCCATTCGGTAAAACAGCAGCGCGTCGGGATAGCCGTCTTTAATGGCCAAAAATTGCACCATCATAGGCGTTATTCTGGAATGGGGTTTGTTCACGCAATGCCCTCGAATGATTTACCAAAACTACACAGGCAAACCCCTATGTTAAAGGTGAAATAACCCAATCGAGGTTGTGCATAGCGGGTTCTGACCTTAGGCTTTGTGCAAACAACAGGAATTCATTTCGACAATGGCCAACAATACAAAAATCACGCCTGAAGAGGCGCTTGCCTATCATCTGGAGCCACGACCCGGAAAAATCGAAATCAACGCCTCTACGCCCATGGCGACTCAGCGCGATCTGTCTTTGGCATATTCCCCCGGCGTGGCTGTGCCGGTGCAGGCGATTGTGGATAACCCCGAATCGGCGTTCGACTATACCACTAAGGGAAACATGGTTGCGGTCATTACCAACGGCACGGCAATTTTGGGCATGGGGAATCTGGGCGCGCTGGCGTCCAAACCGGTAATGGAAGGCAAGTCAGTATTGTTCAAACGGTTTGCCGACGTGAATTCGATTGATCTGGAGCTGGATACAGAGGATGCGAACGCATTCATCAATGCCGTAAAATTCATGGGTCCGTCGTTTGGCGGCATTAATCTGGAAGACATCAAAGCGCCGGAATGTTTCATCATTGAACAAAGACTTAAGGAAATCATGGATATACCGGTATTCCATGACGACCAGCACGGCACCGCCGTAATCTGTGCCGCCGGATTGATCAACGCGCTGCACCTGTCGGGCAAAAAAATTGAGGATTGCAAAATCGTTCTTAATGGCGCGGGTGCCGCTGGCATTGCCTGTATTGAATTGATCAAAACCATGGGGGCCAAGCACAACAATTGTATAACCTGCGACACCAAGGGGGTTATTTATCAAGGGCGCACTCAAGGCATGAACCAGTGGAAATCGGCCCACGCCGTGGTAACCGACGCCCGCACCCTGAGCGATGCAATAAAGGATGCGGACGTTTTTATTGGCGTGTCGGCCAAAGGGGCAGTGACGACCGATATGATCGAAAGCATGGCTAAAGACCCGGTCATTTTTGCTTTGGCCAATCCTGATCCTGAAATCACACCAGAAGAAGCCCAGGCCGTTCGTCCGGACGCGATCGTTGCCACCGGGCGTTCCGATTACCCCAATCAGGTCAATAATGTGCTGGGGTTTCCTTATCTGTTTCGCGGTGCACTTGATATCAATGCGCGGGCGATCAATGACGAGATGAAAATCGCCTGTGCGCGTGCGCTTGCGGATTTGGCCAGACAGGACGTGCCGGACGAGGTCGCCATGGCTTATGGGACCAAGCTGAAATTCGGGCGCGATTACATTCTTCCGACGCCTTTTGATCCGCGCCTGATCTATCTTGTGCCGCCAGCTGTCGCCAAAGCGGGAATGGATACGGGTTGTGCGCGGCGGCCCATTATCGACATGGAGGCCTACGAATTGTCGCTCAAGGCGCGATTGGATCCAACGGCATCGATATTGCAATCTTTGTATGTGCGCGCCAAGAATGCGCAGGCGCGGATGATTTTTGCAGAGGGTGATGATCCCCGTGTATTGCGCGCTGCCGTGTCATATGCCCGCGGTGGTTTGGGTCAGGCGGTCGTCGTCGGACGGGAGGCCGACGTAAAACAAAAACTGACGGATTCCGGACTGGGCGATGCTTATGACGAAATCGAAGTCATCAACGCCGCAAATACGGATCATCTGGAGAAATACAAAGCATTCTTATATGCCCGACTACAAAGACAAGGTTTTGACCGCGCAGATTGCCATCGATTGGCGTCACGCGATCGCCATGTTTTCGCGGCATTGATGGTCGCCCATGGTCACGGCGACGGGATGGTCACCGGTGCAACGCGAAAATCCGCGCTGGTGTTGCAACTGCTTAATCACGTCATTGACGCGCGCGCTTCTGATGGTGCTGTCGGTGTGACAGCGGTGCTGTTGCGGGGTCGGTTGGTGTTGATTGCCGATACGCTGGTGCACGAATGGCCCGAAGAAGAGGACCTTGCAGATATTGCCGAAAGATCAGCACACGTTGCGCGGTCTCTGGGGCTGGAGCCGCGTGTGGCTTTTGTCAGTTTTTCCAATTTTGGCTATCCGGTGTCCGAACGCGCCGAGAAAATGCAGGCCGCGCCGTCCGTGCTGGATTCTCGCGGCGTTGATTTTGAATACGACGGGGAAATGACGGCAGATGTAGCACTGAATGCGGATGTTTTGGCGCAATACCCGTTTTGCCGCCTGTCCGCGCCCGCCAATATTCTTGTTGTCCCGGCGCGTCACTCCGCGTCAATATCGGTTAAGCTGTTGCAGGAAATGGGTGGCGCAACCGTGATCGGACCCATTTTGGCCGGTGTTGAGCATTCGGTGCAAATCTGCGCCACGTCGTCGACCGAAACCGACATATTGCACATGGCCGTCATGGCTGCGTGTAAAATCGCTTAGCCGATGGCGATCTACAATCTTGGTTCGATAAATGCCGATCACTTTTACCAGCTGCCGCATTTGCCACGTCCGGGCGAAACGCTTGCCGCGTCGGCACACCAGATCGGGCTTGGTGGCAAGGGGGCAAATCAGTCAATCGCCGCCGCCCGCGCAGGCGCATGTGTGCATCACATCGGCGCGGTTGGCGGCGACGGACAGTGGGCAATAGATAAACTGACGGAATCCGGTGTCGGCACTGATCACATCGCCACGCTTGACGGGCCCACCGCTCACGCCATCATCAACGTGGACGGGTCAGGCGAAAACGCCATAGTCATTTATAGCGCAGCCAACGTCAGGCAGGATAGTGACCGGATTTCCGCAGCTCTTAGCGGGGCACAGCAGGGTGATTTCTGTTTGCTGCAAAACGAAACCAATCTGGTAGTCGAAACTGCAGAAATGGCCCGCGCAAACGGTCTGCGGGTAGTTTATTCGGCGGCTCCATTTGAGTCCAAGGCAGTAGCCGCTGTTCTAAGGCACGTAGATATGTTGGTCCTCAACGAAGTTGAGGCACAACAATTGTCAAAGGCCATGGCGACGACCCCCGAAAAATTACCTGTGCGCGCTGTGTTGATTACCAAAGGCGCACAGGGCGCCGTTTATCGAGACGCCGACGCCGTAATCCAAATAAAGGCCTTTCAGGTCACCCCATTGGACACAACCGGGGCCGGGGATACGTTTCTGGGCTTTTTTATTGCCGCGTTGGATTCAGGGCAACGCGCCGCCGACGCTTTGCAATTTGCGGCGGCCGGCAGCGCGATACAGGTGACCCGTCGCGGCACGTCTGACGCGATTCCCGACCGCGCCGAAATTTTGGATTTCTTAGGTGAGCGTGTAGGAGAACGCGACGACAGCATTTCGCGATATACCTGATTTATCGCGTTTCACCAAAAGCGCTTGAAAGCTTTGATTTCAGGCGCGCTGGTTGAGTATGGATCAGCGCGAATTGCTTTTAGCCTTTAACCCCGTCCCAAAACGTTCTCACTTTGCTAAAGAAATTGCGTTCGTTTGGGTTGTTGTCTTCGCTGAGCTTTTCGAATTCTTTCAGCAACTCTTTTTGTTTTCCCGTCAGGTTGACCGGCGTCTCAATCGCCAATTCGATAAACAGGTCACCGGATCCACCACCGCGCAGCGCGGGCATGCCTTTGCTGCGCAAACGCATTTGTTTGCCGTTCTGGCTGCCTGCAGGAATTTTTACACGAGAGCGACCGCCGTCTATTGTCGGTGCTTCGATCTCGCCGCCCAAGGCCGCAGTGCCGAACGATACCGGGATTTGGCAATAAAGATTCTGGTTTTCACGCTCAAAAATGGCGTGTGGACGTACTTCGATAAAAATGTACAGATCGCCGGGCGGTCCGCCGCGCATTCCAGCCTCTCCTTCGCCGGTCAGACGAATGCGCGTGCCGGTTTCAACGCCCGCAGGAATGTTAACGGCCAGTGACCGTTCTTTGCTGGTACGGCCCGCGCCACCGCACGATCCGCAGGGGTTGGTGATGATCTGGCCGCGCCCGCTACAGGTCGGGCATGTACGTTCGACGGTAAAGAAGCCTTGCTGCGCACGCACCTTGCCCATGCCCGAACATGTTGGACAGTTGGACGGCTCGGCGCCGCCTTCGGCGCCAGTACCGGAGCAGCTGTCACAGGCAACGGAACTCTGCACCGAAATATTTTTGTGCTCGCCTGAGAACGCCTCTTCCAAAGAGACCCTGAGATTGTACCTCAGGTCAGAACCCCGGGCAGCGCGTTGGGGACCGCCCCCGCGTCCACCCATAAAGTCGCCAAAAAGATCTTCAAACACATCGGAAAACGCCGAGGAAAAATTTCCGTCGCCGCCAGCAAATCCCGGATGGCGCGCGCCACCGCCATTTTCAAAAGCCGCGTGACCATAGCGGTCGTAGGCGGCTTTTTTATCCGCGTCTTTCAGGACGTCGTAAGCCTCATTTACATCTTTGAACTGAGATTCGGCATTTTCCTTGTCTTTATTGCGGTCGGGATGCAGCTCCATCGCTTTTTTGCGATAGGCTTTCTTCAGCTCAGCGTCGGAGGCCCCTTTCGAGGCGCCCAAAACTTCATAAAAGTCACGCTTGGCCATAAAACCACGCCCTTAGTAAAGACAGCCCTAGGCGCGGCGGTCGTCGTCGCCGAGGTCTTCAAAATCTGCATCGACAATGTCTTCGTCGACAGGGCTTGGACCGTCATCGACTTCGGACTCGTCAGAGTCTCCCGCTTCTTCGGCCTGTGCTTTGTAGATCGCTTCACCTAGCTTCATTGCGGCCTCTGTCAGATCCTGCGCGTGCGACTTGATCTTGCCGGCGTCCTCGGTCTCCAGAACCTCTTCCAGGTTTTTGATCGCCATTTCGATGACTTCGACGGTTGTGGGATCGACCTTGTCGCTGTGTTCTTCCAGCGATTTCTTGGTGCTGTGTACAAGACCCTCGGCCTGATTCTTGGCCTCGACAAGTTCTTTACGCTCTTTGTCCGCCTCGGCATTCTCCTCGGCATCCTGCACCATGGCCTCGATGTCCTCATCCGACAGACCACCGCTGGCCTGAATGGTGATTTTTTGTTCCTTGTTGGTGCCTTTGTCTTTGGCGGAAACCGAAACGATGCCGTTGGCGTCGATGTCAAACGTCACCTCGATTTGCGGCAGACCACGCGGAGCCGGTGGGATGTCTTCCAGATTGAACTGGCCCAGCATTTTGTTGTCCGCAGCCATCTCGCGTTCACCCTGAAACACCCGGATGGTCACGGCGTTTTGGTTATCTTCGGCAGTTGAAAAGGTCTGGGATTTCTTGGTCGGGATCGTTGTGTTGCGGTCGATCAGACGCGTGAACACGCCGCCAAGTGTTTCAATCCCAAGGCTCAGCGGGGTCACGTCAAGCAATACCACATCTTTGACGTCGCCCTGCAGGACACCGGCCTGAATAGCCGCACCCAGCGCAACAACCTCGTCCGGATTCACACCCTTGTGCGGCTCTTTGCCAAAGAATTTGGTAACCTCTTCCATGACTTTGGGCATACGTGACATGCCGCCAACGAGAACCACTTCGTCGATGTCGCCCTTGGCGATGCCTGCGTCTTTCAGTGCGGCGGCGCAGGGCTTCATCGTGCGTTTGATCAGATCGGCCACCAGACTTTCCAGTTTGGCGCGGGTCAGCTTCAACACCATGTGCAGCGGTTGCCCGCCGTTGGGGTCCATCGAAATGAACGGCTGGTTAACTTCGGTCTGTGCGGCAGACGACAATTCAATTTTGGCTTTTTCAGCGGCCTCTTTCAGGCGCTGCAGGGCCATTTTGTCTTTTGTCAGATCAACGCCGGTTTCCTTTTTGAATTCGGCTGCCAGATACTCGACAATCCGCATGTCAAAATCTTCACCGCCAAGGAAAGTATCGCCGTTGGTCGATTTGACCTCGAACAACCCGTCGTCGATTTCCAGAATCGAAACGTCGAATGTGCCGCCGCCAAGGTCGTAGACGACGATGGTTTTGCCACCCTCTTTGTCCAAACCATAGGCCAAAGCTGCCGCTGTGGGCTCGTTGATAATGCGCAGCACATCCAGACCGGCAATTTTACCGGCGTCTTTGGTTGCCTGGCGCTGTGCATCATTGAAATAGGCCGGAACGGTGACAACCGCTTCGGTCACGCCCTCGGAAAGATAACTTTCGGCGGTTTCTTTCATTTTTTGCAAAATGAATGCGGACACCTGCGACGGAGAATATTTTTCGCCGTGCGCTTCCAGCCAGGCGTCACCGTTTTCGCCTTCGACGATTCCAAAAGGCACCATCTTTTTGTCTTTGGCAACGGTTGGGTCGCTATATCTGCGCCCGATCAGGCGCTTGACCGCGAACAATGTGTTGGTTGGGTTGGTTACTGCCTGCCGTTTGGCGGCCTGTCCGACAAGACGTTCATCATCGGTAAAGCCAACAATCGAAGGTGTCGTGCGCGCACCTTCGGAATTTTCGATTACTTTGGGTTGAGACCCGTCCATGATAGCGACGCAAGAGTTCGTCGTTCCGAGGTCAATTCCAATTACCTTAGCCATATCTGTAGCCCTTTCTGTGCGGCGATTTTTGTGTGGCAAAGCCTTATGCGGCCTTTGCCACAACATCCCGGTGGCCAGTCAATTTCTGGTGACCACGATTTGAAGGGTATATAGGTTCGCGGTTTTGCCCCTGCAACCACCGGAATGTCGCAAATAGCATGTTTTTGCCCACCAAAGGTGGTTTTTGGCGACTTTGCGCCCGATATTACCGCGTTGCGCTGAAATCCATCGAGCAACAGCCAGTCAACAGGTTGGGGTTGCCCGGATTTGCGTTGATCAGGAAAAAGCTCCAGCCGAAATCGGCGTCGGACATTCCGTCGCTGCAAATCTGCCGTGAAATCAGGCCAACACGGTTTGAAGTGGCGTTGGACATGCCAACAGCGATGCTGCCGTAGGCATTGTTGGCTGAACCGGTGCGCCACCGAACGCTTAGATCTTCTGATCCTTCGGCAATGCTGTCGTAGTGCGCGCTGTTTTCCGTCAGCATCAAAGACCAAAAAGGCTCGGTACCGTGGCAAGCCAGCGGATAGCTGTTGGCAGCCCAGCTGTCCGCGCGTAATTCAAGAAAGCGCATCGAAACCCAACCGTTTTCGCCCTCAAACACCGTGCGGCCCCATCGTCGGTCGCCGTTGAACGCGATTATTTCTACGCCTTGCTGGTGTGGCGACAACGAACCGATCACCTCAGTTGATCCGTCCGGGCCGCGGCGGACGTTCAAAGTGTCGTCGCTTGCTACGCCGACGACATCATAAAGCGCCGGTAATCCGTGACTGTCCGACAACGCAAAGTTGGGTAAAACCAACAACGCCAAAAAGATAGCGGAAAAGTATTTAGCCCACATTGTATAACTTTCTGACAGCTTACCGCCCGTGGTTCCAGCTGGCCGAAGCCATCTTGCGGGTAAAGAATTCACCCATAAACCCGATCATCACGACGGCCAAGCAAAAATAAATCGGATAGGTGATCGAAGTCACGTGCGGATTGTAGTTGATAAACGCAGCACCGCGCGCCTGATCGATTGTGTGAAACAACGGGTTCCACGCAAAATAAGGCAAAACATAAGCGGGCAACTGATTGGCCACGAACATCTTGCCGCTGGCGATCATACTGGCGCGGGAATAGATCGATGTGCCGATTTTCACGAAATTCGGGAAAAACGGTTTGATTGCCACCAATACCAAACCAATAGCGACGCCGCTGAACCAGGCCAGGAAAAACGGCAGGATCAGTCCGGCCGGATGATATATTTCTATCGGACGAAAAGCGACGTGCACGATGAACAGCACGACCGACATTGACAACAGTTGCAGGTAAAGCGCAGCAAGCGCAGCAGAGGTAATCGACAGGAATGTCGTCATCGGCGCGTGTTTCATGATTTCAGATGCCGGGCCTTCTGATGTCACCACGCTTTGCAATGCTTTGGTATGCGTGAGATACAGAAATATTCCGGTCATCAAATACAACAGAAAATCACCGCGAATCGCCATGCTGCGCATACCGAGCACCGCGAACATGAAATAGAAAACCGCCACCATGAGAACGGACTGCAGGATATTTGTGATCAAACCCATCAAGGCATTGCGGTTTGATTTACGGACAACTCGCACAATCGAATGGAACAGGAGGTCGCCGAATTGAAGCGCTGAAAATATCGCTGAAGATTGTTTTTGACTTTGAAGCATTGGGTCTGCCTGCGTTGCTCCGAACCGTGGCTTTGTTTTCTACATCAAGCCTTGCTGTTCGATTAATGCCGGACCATAAGGGGCCGGGAAAAAATTATCAATAAATTGACGGTGATACCGCAAAAAGTTTCAGGAGTGTTGACTTTGGATTTTGAGAAAATGACCGTCGTTTTCCGCGAACTTGCCCTGTTGGGCGGGCAGAAAATTATGGAAATCTACGACCGCAATGATTTTGAAGTTAAGTCCAAATCAGACAACAGCCCGGTAACCGAAGCGGACGAAGCCGCCGACGCCATCATTTCCGAAGGACTGTCTGCGGCTTTTCCTGACGCCACCATCATCACCGAAGAACAGGCTGGCACGCATGGTCTGAGCGCCGAAAAGTTTATCATCGTCGACCCGCTTGACGGAACCAAGGAGTTCGTAAAGCGCCGCGGCGATTTCACCGTCAATATCGCCTATGTGGAAAACGGTGTGCCGACACGCGGTGTGGTTTTTGCCCCTGCCAAGCGCAGGTTGTTTTATACACTGCCCGATGGGCAGGCGGTGGAAGAGCAAGGTGACTTTGATCTGAACAATATCGGCGCGCAAAATCCGATTTCAGTTGGCACACCCGACAATGCGGCATTGATTGTTGTGGCGTCACAGTCTCACAGAGACAAGGCAACTGACGATTACATCGCCAAATACAGTGTCAAAGATATGCGAAGCGCCGGATCGTCGATGAAATTTTGTCTGGTGGCAACAGGAGAGGCCGACATCTACCCGCGCGTTGGGCGGACAATGGAATGGGATACGGCGGCAGGACACGCGGTATTGGCCGGCGCGGGCGGCCACGTAATCCGCTTTGACGACCATGCACCGCTGTCTTACGGAAAAGATGGCTACGCCAACCCGTTTTTCATTGCCTACGCGCCGGGTGTTCATCTAAAACCAGCCTAGATGCCGGTTCTGATCGTCATACCCGCGCGATACGCGTCGCAAAGATACCCGGGCAAACCGCTGGCCAAACTGACCGGTGCGACGGGTCAGTCGAAAACATTGATCGAACGAAGCTGGGAAGCCGCCTGTTCCGTACAGGGCGTCGAACGCGTCGTCGTCGCCACGGATGACGCCCGCATTTCCGATACCGCAAAAAACTTTGGTGCTGAAGTCGTTATGACCGGACAGAATTGCGCCAATGGCACAGAGCGCTGCGCAGATGTATTGACGCGAATTTCTTCTGAATTTGATATTATTGTTAATCTTCAGGGCGATGCGCCGTTGACCCCGCATTGGTTTGTTGAAGACCTTGTTGCCGGATTGCGTGCCAATCCAATGGCTGTGGTTGCGACTCCGGTGCTGCGCTGCGACGCCGAAGCATTGAACGGTTTTCACGCGGACCGGCTCGCGGGGCGGGTCGGCGCAACCACGGTGGTGTTTGATCGACAGATGCGCGCACTTTATTTTTCAAAGGAAGTCATACCTTTTACCGGTCGCGCGTTCGCACCGGATGAATCCTGTCCTGTATTCCATCATGTGGGTGTATACGCATACCGGTCGCGGGCGCTTGTCGATTATCAGAGCTGGCCGCAGGGCCCGCTGGAAATATCCGAGGGTCTCGAGCAGCTAAGATTTTTGGAAAATGGCACCGATGTCCTGTGCGTAGAGGTAGACGGGCGCGGTCGCGCGTTTTGGGAATTGAACAATCCCGAAGACGTGCCGCTGATCGAGCGAAAGCTGGCCGAGATGGGCGTCTCTTGAAAAACGAGAAAACTATATCGGTCGTCATCGTCAGTTGGAATCGCCCCCAAAGCCTGCGCAGTCTGCTTTTCAGCATGCGATATCAGCACTACCGACGTTTTGAGGTCATTGTCGTGGCGCGAGAAAACCCTGCCGATATCTATCCAGAACTGGCGAACGTCGAAAATATCAAATTTGTACCCGTGCATGAACAAAACATATCGGCCGCACGCAACGCAGGTATCGCGGTCAGCGCTGGCGAAATTGTTGCGTTCTGCGACGACGACGCAATTCCGGAACCCACGTGGCTCGCGCATCTTTGTGCACCTTTTGCCGACGAAAAAATTGGTGCTGCCGGGGGGTTTGTGCGCGGGAGAAACGGCTTTTCCTTTCAATGGCGCGCCCGCACAATCGACCGGCTGGGCGAACACACAGAACTTGACGTGGATTTGCGCCACCCGACCATACACTACGGCAACTCACAAACGGGTATAAAGACCGAGGGCACGAATTGCGCGTTTCGCAAATCGGCGCTTATCGCGCTGGGTGGATTTGACGACAATTTTCGCTATTATCTCGACGAGACCGATTTGAATTTCAGGCTGGGTTGTGCCGGATGGGCGACGGCGATTGTACCCCTGGCGCAAGTCCAGCATAAATACGCCCCGAGCGGCACACGCCACGAAAATCGGGCGCCCAAGGATCTTTTTGAAATCGGCGCCAGCAAAGCCTATTTTTTGAATAAGCACGCGGATGCTGCCGAGCTAGAGCCGACCCTGCAGGCGTTTATGAACGTACAACGCAGACGGCTGATCAATTTCATGGTCGCGGGATTGCTGGAGCCTCGGGATGTGAAAACAATATTTAACACGCTGACGGCCGGCGCCATTAATGGCCGGGCGCGCACAGTTGCGCACGTTCTGAAAATGGAAATTGAAGACACGACAATCTTTCAGGCTTTCAGGCCCGAACCGGCAGAAATCATTGGGCGCGCTCTTGTTGGGCGACCGCGCTTCTGGCGTGCGAATCGGTACAAGGCCGCAAAGATGGCCGCGAAGGGAGTGCCGGTTACATGCTTTCAATTGTCGCGCACAACCCTGTTTCACCAAGCGAGTTTTCACCCGGACGGCTATTGGATACACACGGGCGGAATTTACGGAAAGTCGCAGCGCACACAGCGCCTGTTCCAACGGAATTCTATAAACCGGCGCGTACAAAGCGAAATTGACGACCTGAGCGTGATCAGACCTCTGGATAAAACACCCGATTCAAGCGAGCATCATGCGGTTTGACCCAACTGACCCAGCATTCCGTAGTTGCAAAATCGCTCTAAATGGTAAAATAATCCAAAAGTCACATTTTCACCTTGAACCAGAAATAATATAAATTCGCAGCGCCAGAAATTTATTTTGACGTCCATAACTTGACAGGGTTAAGTAATGAAAAGAAAAGTCACAAAAGCTATTTTTCCGGTCGCCGGGCTGGGCACCAGATTTTTGCCGGCAACCAAATCAATACCCAAAGAAATTATGCCGTTAGTCGATAAGCCGCTGATTCAATACGCCATTGACGAAGCCAGATCCGCGGGGATCAAAGAATTCATATTTGTTACCTCGCGCGGCAAAAATGCGCTGGAAGATTATTTTGATGGCGCACCATTGATCGAGGCCGAACTGCGAAAGAAAAACAAGGTCAGACTGCTCAAGGAACTGCGGTCATCAACGATGGACAGTGGCGAAATTGCCTACGTGCGACAGCGGGACGCCAAAGGGCTTGGCCACGCTGTCTGGTGCGCCCGCAGATTGATCGCACACGAGCCATTTGCCGTGATTTTGCCGGATGACGTGGTTGCCGCAGAAAAACCCTGTCTGAAACAAATGATGGAAGCTTACGAAGACGTAGGCGGTAACATGGTGGCCACGATGGAGGTCGCACCCGAAATGGCACCGTCCTACGGGTTGCTGGACGTGGACGAGGACATGGGCTCGCTTGTTTCGGTGAAGGGAATGGTCGAAAAACCAGAACCTGACAAAGCGCCGTCAAATCTGGCTGTCATCGGGCGTTATATTCTGGCACCGCAGGTTTTGGCCAATCTTAATAAACGCAGCGTCGGTGCGGGCGGGGAAATCCAGTTGACCGACGCTATTGCCGAGGAAATCGAAAACAAAGGTAATGTGTACGGCTTTCGGTTCAAAGGCCATCGGTACGACTGTGGCTCCAAAGCGGGTTTCTTACAGGCCACGGTTGCATTTGCGTTGGCGCGGGAAGACTTGCATGACGAATTTTCCAGTTTTCTGCAGGAAATGGTGGCGGTCAGCCGTGCAGCGCAATAAACCTGCGGTAAGTTTGATCGGCGGGGAATTTTGTGGAAAATGTCATCGTGACCGGCGGCGCGGGCTACATTGGTTCGCACGCTTGCAAGGCGCTTAAAAGCGCAGGCTATAACCCTGTTACATTTGACAACCTGAGTACCGGTTGGGCCGACGCCGTTAAGTTTGGCCCGCTGGAGCGCGGAGACCTGACCGATCGCGCCCGTCTTGATCAGGTTTTCCAAACCTACCAACCGATTGCCGTGCTTCATTTCGGGGCGCTTTCGGATGTTGGGCAATCCATGCGTGAACCGGGGCTATATTGGCACAACAATGTCACCGGATCGCTGACGTTGATTGAGGCCATGATCGCAGCGGGGTGCAAAAAGATTGTTTTTTCCTCGACGTGCGCAACCTACGGCGAGCAGGATGGTGTCACACTGGACGAAAGCTGCCCACAGAGTCCGATCAACGCCTATGGGTCGTCAAAACGGGCAATCGAGGACATGCTGCGGGAATTTGAGGTCAGCGACGGTCTGTCTGCGGTGGTTTTCCGCTATTTCAACGTTGCGGGCGCGGACCCGGAAGGCGAAGTTGGCGAACACCACCGGCCCGAAACTCATCTTGTGCCACTCATGCTCGACGCCATAGCCGGCTCACGCGACGCCCTGACTATTTTTGGCACAGACTACGACACCCCAGACGGAACCTGCATCCGCGACTATGTCCACGTCAGCGATCTGGTGGACGCCCATGTCAAAGGACTGAATTGGCTGCTGGAAGACAATGGCAGCAGGGTGTTCAATCTTGGCACCGGGACCGGATTTTCAGTGCGCGAGGTGATTGACGAAAGCCGCGCCGTGACAAATATGGATGTACCGTTCACTGAAGGCGCGCGTCGCCCGGGTGATTGTACCAAACTGGTCAGCGGATCGACGCGCGCGTCAAACGAATTGGGCTGGCGGGCGGACCGATCCACGATGCGTATCATGATCCGCGATGCGTGGAAGTGGCACCAAAATGGTCATTACGAGGCGTGAATGGCAACACGTCTGCTCGATATTTCCCGGCTGATTTCCCGCGTTGGTCAAGGGCCGCATACCGGAATTGATCGTGTGGAGTGGGCCTATTTCAACGCCCTGCTAAACCGCGAAGACCCCGTCAATTTTATCGCACGAATATCCGGTGGATATGCGGTGCTCGACCGGAGGGGCGGCCGAAACATATTCAATAAAATCAACGGTGTTACCGCGTGGGGTGCATGCGACCTGATAGCGTCTGCGTCGCGGCGAATTTCGACTGATCAGGGGCGCGCGCATAGCGATTTGCGGCGACTGTCTGTTTTTTGGACGGTATCGAAACTGCTTAAATCTAAACTTAACAGCGTGTTACAGGAGAACGTTAACTATATTAATGTTGGGCATAGTAACTTGCGGGCCGAAGTTTTTGCGGCGGTAAAATCGCTGCCTAATTCAACAATTAACGTTCTATTACATGATGTTATACCACTTGATTACCCTGAATTTTCCCGCAGTGAAACGGTCGTCCGGTTTCAAAAGGGAGTGGCACTTATTGCCCGCCACGCGGATCGTATTATTTACAATTCAAAATGCACACAAAGCAGTGCCCGGCCGTACCTTTTGGAGGCGGGCCGCGAACCGCCGGGGGCGGTTGCGCATTTGGGGCATCATTTTGAAGACACCGAATTACTGCCCGGGGTTACCCCCCCAGACTCCAAACCGGCGTTCCTGATGCTGGGCACGATCGAGCCGCGCAAAAACCACAGCATGATTTTGAATTTGTGGAAAAAAATGAGCGAATCCACCGCCGCGAATGACATGCCGAAACTGGACATAGTCGGCAACCGTGGTTGGAACAACGTGGACGTCTTCGACTTTTTGGATACCGATCCACTGGTCGGCGGTCATATTTTTGAATACAATAATCTAAGCGATGCACGCGTTCGTCAGAAGCTGGCAAACTGCCGGGCGCTTTTGTTTCCCAGCCATGTCGAAGGATTTGGATTACCATTGATTGAAGCGGCGAGCATGGGCACACCCATTATCTGTGGCGAAAATGCCATTTATCACGAGATATTAGGTGATTACCCGCTTTACTTGAATGTGGATAACTCTTACCTTTGGGCTAAAGAAATTCTCGAACGGGCAGGTCGTGAGCGAGAATCAGAAGCTGACAGGCAGGTCAGGGCCAAATCGATAACCTTGTCGTCGTGGTCCACACACTTTGACCAGATATTCAGACTCATCTGACACACTGTCCAAAACGAGAGTACCCTTGGGGGCGTTGTTCGACGGTGGCAGGAATTGGGCGTACTGGAAACATACAGGCTTCGGCTTGAAAGAAAAAAAAGACGCGTCAGGTCGCTGCGAAAGCGTAGCGAACTGCAATCCGTGTCAGATAAAACCAGCCTGATTGAACCCGGCCACATCTTATTGTTCTGCACGCTGCGCAACGAACGGCCGCGTTTGCCCTATTTTCTGGAATATTACCGCCACCTGGGCGTCAACCATTTTTTGTTTGTCGACAACGATTCCGAAGACGGTTCGCCCGAATATTTGGCACCCCAGTCAGATGTCTCGCTTTGGAGGACAAAAGAAAGCTATCGCAAGGCCAAGTTCGGGATCGACTGGCTGAACGGATTGCAGTCCCATTACGGTTCAGGAAACTGGAGCCTCGTCGTCGATGTGGATGAATATTTTGTTTATCCGTTTTGCGACTCACGGCCCCTGCGGGCTTTGACCGACTGGCTGGACGCATCGTCGATCAAATCTTTTGGTGCCATGCTGATCGACATGTACCCCAAGGATTCACCTGATCTTGCTGCTTGTAAGGACGGGCAAAATCCGTTGGAGCTGGCGCAGTATTTTGACAGCGGGAACTATATGATTTCGCGCAACGCCACCTATGGCGAACTGTGGATACAAGGGGGCCCGCGTGCGCGGGTATTTTTCCCCGATAACCCCGAGCAAGCACCTGCGCTTAACAAAATTCCCCTGGTGAAATGGAGTCGCGGCAACGTCTACGCCAGTTCGACTCATCGGCTTTTGCCACGCGGACTCAATTTGGTTTACGACGAATGGGGAGGCGAAAAAGCGTCGGGCTGTCTTCTTCACGCCAAGTTTCTGAATACATTTCGCCAAAAATCCGAAGAAGAACTAGAACGAAAAGAGCATTATTCAAACGGCAAAGAGTATCGGGCTTATACAAAAGGCATGCGCGCAGAGTCCGGGCTTTGGTGCAAATGGTCGGAAAAATACATCAACTGGCGGCAACTTGAAATTCTTGGGCTTATGTCCAAGGGAAACTGGGTCTGATATGTCTGTCGGGTTTGTCATGTTGGTGCATCAATCGCTGGGTCGGGCAGCCGAGGTTGCGTCTTATTGGGCCAGACACGAATGCCCGGTCGTCATCCACGTCGACAGTCGCACGGACCATTCAGATTACGAAAAGCTGCAACAGGACTTATCTTCGTTTGACAACGTGGAGTTTTCACCACGCAAAGCCTGTGACTGGGGGCAGTTTTCGATTGTCGAGGCCACTCAGCTGGCTGCAGCGCAACTGCTAAACCGATTTTCACAGGTTTCGCATGTATTCCTGGCAAGCGGATCATGTTTGCCGCTGGTGCCCGCCCGTGATCTTCAGGCCTTTCTTGACGACAACAAACGCGTCGATTTCATCGAATCAGCCACCACAGAAGAGGTAAAGTGGACAGTAGGCGGGCTGGATCTGGAGCGGTTCACCTTCAGGTTTCCGTTTTCGTGGCGCAAGAATCGCTGGCTTTTCGACCGCTATGTCGGTCTGCAAAGGCGTCTTGGGTATTCCCGTCGCATTCCCAAAGGGATCGTACCGCATCTTGGGTCGCAATGGTGGTGTTTGACCCGTCAAACGCTGTCGCAAATTCTTGAAGACCCGCAGCGCGCGGTCTATGACCGTTATTTTTCCAAGGTGTGGATACCGGATGAGGCCTATTTTCAATCGCTGGTGCGAAAATATTCAACGGCAATTGAAAGCCGGTCACTGACATTGTCAAAGTTCGACAATCAGGGGAAACCCCATATTTTCTATGACGACCACATGCAGCTTTTGCGCAGGTCGGACTGTTATGTCGTGCGCAAAATCTGGCCTGAGGCAAATGGGCTGTACGAACGGTTTCTAAGCGACGAGAAACCCACGAGCGGTTTGGTCGAACCAAATCCGCGCAAGCTCGACAGAATTTTCGCACGCGCCCGCCAACAAAGAACGCACGGTCGTGACGGGCTCATTATGCAAAGCCGCTTTCCCCGTGGCGAAATCTGGGGACTAAGCCGCACTTGCGCGCCTTATAGCGTCTATGAAGGTTTCAGTGACATTTTCACCAATTTTGAAACCTGGCTGGAAAAGCGCACGGGCACCCGCGTACACGGACATCTTTTTCACAAAGACGAAGTCAAATTTTCGGGGGGTGTGAAAATTTATAATGGCTGTCTGTCAAACAGCGCAAAAATGCGTGATTACAACGCGGTAGATTTTTTGGCGAATCTTATCTGGAACACGCAAGGCGAACATCAAAGTTTTCAGTTTGGACCAGACGACCGGCAGCACATCACTCAATTTCTGGCCTCGGATCCGAACGCCAGAATTTCGATCGTTACGGGCGCATGGGCGGTACCGCTGTTTCATTCCAATCTGAATTTTTCCAAAATTCGCAAACTGGCAGCAAAATTTCAACGTGTGGAAGTTGCACATCTTGAGGCGCTGAAAGCACATTCCGTGCGGGCGCGCGTCCAGATGTGGTCACTTTCCGATTTTGTTGAAAACCCCATGCCGATTCTGCAGTCCATCATCGATGCGCAGGATTCAGGGGCCAGCAGAAGACTGAGCGAAGTCCCGCACATCGCTGACTTGCAGGGATTTGGGAAATTCGTGCAAAATCTGCGAAATCAGGGCATGAATCCCCATCTGGTCGGGGATTTCCCCATCAGCGACGTAGCCGGACAGCAAGACACACCTCCGCGTCCATATCTTGTTCGCTGATGAGTGGCATCGCGTTCACCTATTTTGTGGTATTTGGCGAAATGCGCACCGGCTCCAATTACCTGGAGAGCAACCTTGGGCTTTTCGACGACGTCAAATGCTACGGCGAGCTGTTTAATCCGCAATTTGTTGGTGGACCCAACAGAAAGGACGTTTTCGGTACCTCGCTGAGCGAACGCAACCGCGCGCCACTCGAATTGCTTGGCAAAATGGTGGATTCCAGCCCGGCGGGCATACCCGGTTTCCGGTTTTTCAGCGATCACGACAGCCGCGTGCTGGAACATTGCCTTGACGATCCGGCCTGCGCAAAAATCGTTTTGACCCGAAATCCGCTGGACAGCTACGTGTCGCGAAAGATCGCCGCGCAAACCGGCCAGTGGAAGCTGACCAATATCAGGCACAGGCGCAGCGCGCAGATCGAATTTTCGGCCAAAGAGTTTGAGCGGTATCTTGGCGAATTGCAGAATTTTCAGATCCGCATTCAACGCGCGCTTCAAGTTACCGGCCAAAGCGCATTCTATATCAGCTACGACGACATCAACGATATCGAGATCGTTAACGGGCTGGGAAAATTTCTTGGCTGCCAGCAAAAACTGACATCATTGGACAAAAAAATAAAGCGTCAAAACCCCGAACCATTATCAAGCAAAGTCTCCAATTTTGCCGAAATTGAACCAGCACTGCGTGATATTGATTTCATGAATATGTCGGCGACGCCGAATTTTGAACCGCGCCGCGGTGCCGCTGTGCCAAGCTATGTTGCGGCAGACCATGCGCGACTGTTGTTTTTGCCGATCAAGGGCGGACCGGTCGAACAGGTTATTGATTGGTTGCAAGCACACGCGCGCGCGGACGGCGAAACCGCGCACAGCGGATTTAGTCAGAAAACCCTGCGGGATTGGCGGCAGAACCACGAAAACGCCCTTAGCTTTACCGCCATCCGCCACCCGGTTGCCCGCGCCTATAATTGTTTTTTGCGCTGCGTCCTTAGCAACGACGACGACCGGTACGGCGATTTACGTAAAGTTCTGCAGCGCGACTATGGGGTTGATCCCGAAGCAGGCGACAGCCGCGATAGTTTTTTAGCCTTTCTGAAATTTGTCAAAGCAAGCCTTGCTGAACAGACCGGCATGCGCATCGATCCCGTCTGGGCCAGCCAAAGCGCAATACTTCAGGGTATTTCTTCGGTTGCTCCACCGGGCGTCGTTATCAAGGAGCAACACCTGTCCAAAGGGCTTGCCTATATCGAAAGCCAAAATGGCCTGCCGTCCATGGCGGTCGGATCGCGGCAAACAGACAAAATGGCCGCACTGACACATATTTATGATGCCGCAGTCGAGCGACATGCCCGCGCGGCGTATTCGCGTGACTATTTGCAGTTTGGATTCGGCGATTGGCGTCCCACGGATTAGCGAAGCAACCATTTACTGCGCCGTCGGCGGAACAGGCGCAGTCAACAATAACCGGAAGAATCACAACTGTTGCTGCAAAGCCAATCGGCGAATCGGCTTAGGCTGCTTTTGTCGAGCTTTTTTCCGCGAGTATCGTATAAAGTGTGCTGTCGTTGGAATTGGAACGCAACTTGGCCCGAACCGCAGAATCGCGCATCAGGCGTGAAATTTGCGCCAATGCCTTTAGATGTTCCACGCCCGAAGCAACCGGTGCAAATAGGGCGAAAACCAGATCCACCGGTTGCCGGTCCACGGAGTCAAAGTCAATCGGTGTGTCCAGTCGCACAAAAGCCCCTGACACCGATGAAAGGCCGTCAAGTCGCGCGTGTGGTATCGCAACACCCTGACCGACGCCGGTTGGCCCCAGATTTTCACGCGCTTGCAATGCCTCAAACGCATCTTGCGCGTTGATGCCATAACTGGAGTCCGCCAGATCAGCCAAAGATTGCAACAGTCTCTTTTTGCTGGAGATCTTGTTGACCGCCTTGACGGCGCCGGGAATCAGGATTTCTGATATTTCCATGAGTTTCTTTTTGTTTCACAATTGCGCGCGAGCCGAAAATCAACGATTTCAGCAGCACAGATTTGTAGGGGTTTAGGTGTCTGCTTCTACTGGTTCGTGTCGATCCAACCAATGTTGCCGTCGTCACGCCGGTAAACCACATTTACGGCATCTTGCCCTTCTTTTTTGAACACCAGAAGCGGCGCGCCATCCAGTTCCATCTGCATAACTGCTTCTCCTACCGACAAAGACTTAATTTTTGTCTGCATTTCTGCAACGATAATCGGCTGCAAGGTTTCCGGCTCTGAATCATGCGATTCGACGTCTGATCCGGCGAGGATATATGCTGATGCCGTTGTCGATTCAATAGGTGTTCCTCGATCTTTCTGGTGGCTTTTTAGGCGGCGTTTGTAGCGACGCATCTGTTTTTCAATTTTGTCACAGCATTTGTCAAAAGAACTATAGATTTCAATGGCCTTACCCGTCGCCTGAGTGGTCAAACCTGTTGAAAGATGAACGGTTGCCTCGCAGGAATATTTGTGCCCGTCCTTGGAAAACACGATGACGGCTTCGGTGGGGCGCTCGGCGTATTTGCCAATAACCACGTCCAGGTCCTCTTGGACGTGTTGTCTAAGCGCGTTGCCTATATCGATTTGTTTGCCACTGACCTGATATCGCATGGTTTCTCCTTGTTCTTTTTATGGGGTGGTAACTGTACGCGATCACACCGCGCCCGCATACGGTACAAATTACTGGTCGCGATGATGGGGAATCGATGTGATCGTACATTCTCTGTATTTGGCTATAGACTGCTATACGATGTCAACTCTGGCGTGGGCGCGACGGAGATTTTTTGCCGAGCAACGCAAAGCGGTGCACTACCACTTGCACGTGTCTAGGTAATTTTGAAATTCTGTCCTAAATAGACCCGACGCACGTTTTCGTCATTTATAACTTCTTTGGCCGTGCCGCTTTTCAATATGCGCCCTTCGTGCAGGATATAGGCTCTGTCAACCACGCCAAGCGTGTCGCGTACATTGTGGTCGGTAATCAAAACGCCGATATCGCGGTTCTTGAGTTGCGCAACAAGATCACGAATTTCGGCAACGGCGATGGGGTCGACGCCCGCAAAAGGCTCATCCAATAGCACATACGACGGATTGCTGGCCAGACAGCGGGCAATTTCAACCCGTCTTCGTTCACCGCCGGACAACGACAGCGCCGGTGCACGCCGCAAATGCGCGATCGAAAAATCCGCCAGCAATTCTTCCAGACGCTGCAGGCGCTTGTGTCGGTCTTTGATGCTTAGCTCCAAAACCGCGTTCACGTTGGCCTCGACCGAAAGACCGCGGAAAATGGAAGCATCCTGCGGCAGATAACCAATGCCCAATCGGGCGCGACGATACATCGGCAATAGGGTCACATCGCGCCCGTTCAGATAAACAAAGCCCGCCTCGGGCATTACCAGCCCGGCTATCGCGTAAAAACAAGTGGTTTTTCCGGCGCCGTTTGGCCCCAACAGGGCCACAGCCTCGCCTTTGAAAAGTTCAAGCGAGACGCTTTGAATAACGCGCCGCTTTTTATAGCTTTTGCCAAGGTTGACCACCTTGAGGCCACCGTCGGTCGCCGCCAGTTTAAGATCAGGCGCGGCGCTCAATTGCTTGAATCCGGGGTGAAAATAGTCTTAACCCGACCGCTGATAACGGCTGATCCGTCCGCCAGGCTGATGACGATGATCTGACCGGACAGTGCATTATTGCCCTGGGTCAGTAAAACGTCACCGGTCATTTCTATCGTGTTGCTGGCCAGCACAAACTCGGCTTTATCGGCTTCGGCTGTTTCTGTACCGCTCACCAATGTGACACCATCGCTGGCTGTCAGGCTTTCGATTTCACCCGCAGACGCGTCACCTGCCCCACTGTACCTGACGACAATTTTCCCCGCGGCCAGCCGCAACCCGCCCTGTCCCACAACCACATTTCCCAGAAATTCAGCCGTGCCTTCGGATTGCCGCAGCGTGAAACTATCTGACTCGATCTCCACCGGAAGCGACGCGTCGTGGGTGTCGCTACCAAAGGCAACTCGCGTCTGTTGTGCGGCGGCGGGCAGACCCGTCGCTACAGCCAGCGCGATAACAAGAAAAATCGGCCTGATTGGCAGCGTCGTCACGGATTCCCATTCCTTTGTTTGGGAGTGTATACCATTTTCACACCCTCATTGAAAACCACTACATATAATCCGGATTTTTGTGGGTCTTCGGACTGAACTTCTTTGATCTGCATATGCCCGGCCTGCAATATACCTTGCGGAAATTCAGCGCTTACTGAGCCGGTGCTTCGGATGTCCAACCGGTCAAGTGCGAAAACCAATCCGGACGAAGTGGCGCGGTAACCGTTTGAACCCGCGAGTTCGACATTCTCGCTTAGCTTGACATTCAGGTCCAGTCCGTCGACCAGCGCCAGCCCCGCCACCGCGTCAATTTTTAACCCGTCAGTAAATTTGAAATGGGCACTGAGACCCCTCAGGGCGGTTGAATTATCGGTCTCAACACCCTGATCGGCGCTGTCAGCCGAAAGCTCGATGGCGATACCGCTCGCGGTGACACCAGCCAGCCGAGGTTGCAATATGCCCTCGTTGCGGGTCAGCTCGCGCAGTTCGCCGTCGGAAAACCGCAGCGTTTCACCCTGTTCGTTAGAGCGCGAGAACAGAAACAGGCTGCTTACCAACGTCAATGCCATAAGCGGCAAAGTGATCTTGGCCCACGTAACGAATCGAGAATACAAACCGTCGCTGTGCCACACCATTTCAGCCAATTCCCGCACGCAAGCAGTCGTGTATGTGTATGATACCAACGGCGTTTTTGCTACTTTTGGCGACTACGAATAATGTCGTGATCTCGTGGCGGTTCATGGTATTGACCGCCTCTTCAGCCAGCGCAGTTGGCGCGATCGAGTGCGGATCGCGGGTCATGACCTGTTCAGCCGTAAGCCCGAGCAATCCGTCCATGTTCCGCCGCAGGTCACCATCGGTGATGACACCGATAAGCAAGTCATTTTGTGTGACACCGGCGACGCCGAAACCTTTTTGGCTGATGACAAGCAAAGCCTCGCTCATGGGCGCGTCGTTTGCTACCAGTGGCAGCTCGCTGCCGCTGTGCATCAGATCTGACACTTTCGATAGCCGCGCCCCAAGTTTGCCGCCGGGGTGGAAATCGCGAAAATTTTCCGGTGTAAAATTGCGATGTTCCATCAACGTAATCGCAAAGGCATCGCCTAAAGCCAGAGCCATTGTTGTTGATGTGGTCGGAACGATTCCCAGATCGCAGGCTTCGGGAGCCTCGGGGAGCAACAAAGCCACGTCGGCGTGTACCAAAAGCGTGCTACCAGCCTGACCCGCCACGCCAATCAGCGGAATTTGAAAGCGTCTGGTATAGGCGATCACGTCCGCCAGTTCCGGGGTTTCGCCCGAATTGGACAGCACCAGTGCCACGTCGCCTGCGGCCATCATGCCAAGGTCACCGTGACTTGCTTCTGCGGGGTGGACAAAATGTGCCGGCGTTCCGGTGGATGCGAATGTTGCGGCAATTTTGCGGGCGATATGGCCCGATTTTCCCATACCGCACACGATGATGCGGCCCCGCGCGCCCAGCAAGAGCCGGACAGCATCCGCAAAGTTACTGTCCAGCGATGTCGCCAAAAGCGACAAGGCGTCTGCCTCGCGGGTGATGACCCGTCGACCCGTGGTCAATGCGTTGGCTGTTGGGTTCACATCGGTCATGGACGTTCCCTAGTGGGAAAATATGTCAATTTCAGGCCAACCCGCCAGATCCAGCTGCGCACGCGTTGGCAAAAATCCGAAAGCTGCCGCCGCCAGGTTTTCGCGGTTTTCGCGGCGCAAACGGATATCCAGCTGTTCTTTGATACGATGAAGATAAAGCACATCAGATGCCGCATATTCAATCTGCGCCGGTGATAACTCCGACGCACCCCAGTCAGAACTTTGCTGCTGCTTGGACAGGTCAACGCCAATCAGTTCCTGCGTCAGATTTTTCAAACCATGTCGATCAGTATACGTGCGCACCAGTTTAGACGCGATTTTCGTGCAGTAGACCGGCGCGGCTAAAACGCCGAACCGGTGCAGCATTACGGCAATATCAAACCGACCAAAGTGGAACAGTTTCAGCACTTTTTTGTCGCTCAGGAGCGCCGTCAGATTTGGCGCAGCATTCTGGTTCTGCGAGATTTGCACGAGGTGCGCATCGCCGTCGCCGGACGACAGCTGAACAAGACACAGGCGGTCGCGGTGGGGCTGCAGGCCCATCGTTTCGCAGTCAATCGCCACCACAGCGCCAAGGTCCAGCGTATCGGGCAGGTCGTTTTGGTGAACGTGGTTCGTCATGTCGGCCCCTTGATCAAGCGCTACAGCCTTAAGAAATATCATGTTGCATTACAAGGCATTTACACCGCGCACAGATGTGACCATCCACGCCGGGATCATCTGCGTCGGGCGTCTGCTGATTTGGCAGATTCGGGTGTTTAGCTTTGTCGCGCAGCGCGGGCCGGAAGTCAGATGCGGGACATATCCTGTTCCAACAATTTCAGACGCGATTGCATGGCACCGGCTTCGTCCCATTTTTTGTAGTTGCGCAAAAAATCTGTCAGATCGTCGCGCGCCGAAGTCAAAAGCGTGCGCACCCCGGCGTCTACCTGACCCGCGGCCATTTTGGCGCGTGCCTGTTCGTGCCGGGCAGTGCCGCGAACAGCAATGGCACCAGCGCGGATGGACGGTTCGCGGCTATTGGTCAGTTGCGCGGCGGATGCGCCCGCTGCTTCGAATTGGTTGGCGCGCAAAAGAGCATGAATGTACTCCAGCTGAACCCGTGCCGCAGGACGCCCGTCAAGGCTGGCAAGCAAGCGCTGGTATTTTTTGATCGCGATTGAATACTGCCCGGTCTCAAGCGCATTTCTTGCCGCCAAATAATTGGCATCGTTACTGTTGCCGACGAACGTATCGGTTCCATCGCAGGCTGACAGGGTGGCGAATGCTGCCACGACATAGGAGATCAATCGCCACGTTGACCTCATTCCAATACTCCTGTTCTATTGAAAGCCTGCCCGTGACGCTGTTATGGTCTTTTATGTCAGATAAGGCAACGATAATGATCGTCGAAGGCCCAAGATATATCCTTTCTACGTTATCCAGCGTCTATATATTGTTGTCTGCGGCGGTGGCCGTGTTTGGCTTGTACACGCTGTTTCAGGTTCTGGCTGCGCCGCAAGAAGACCCCATCACGTTTGGAGTCACGACACTGGTGGCACCTCAGTCCGAAGCCCCAGAGACGGCGACGACTAAACCGATCGCTGAAACCGGCTGGTCGCAGCTGTTCGGACAGATTCAACCCGATCCCGCGCCGGAGCCTGCACCAGTTGTGGAACAGTCACCGCCCACGCCAGTCGCAGAACCGGCAGTCGAACAGCGCGAGGCATTCGAACCGGACGCCTTTGCTCTGCAAGGGATTGTCGCTGATGCTCGGGGTTACAGTCGGGCGCTCATCGACGTCGGTGGGGTGACAATAATGTTTCGTGTCAACGATATGCTGACGGCTGAAGCTGAAATCGTCGAGATCACCGCCAGCGGTGTCAAAATTCAAGCGCACGACGAAACCTATTTTATCGAATTTGCCGATGACAAAAGCGAATAAATGCGGATTTCATTGTAGCAATATACCAGAAAATAGAGCATAAATTACCGCGTTAGATACGGATGCGAAACTGTGTTGTTGCTGCACAAAGTGATCGATCTGACGTGACCATTGGGGGACTCGGCTGCTCATGCTCCGGCACATCAGGTTTATTATTGCGCTGGCCGTACTGACGCTTGGCGTCGCGACGGTTTCGCACGCGCAGATACAGCTGGATCTGCGCAACGTAGATCTGAAAACCTATGTTGAACTGGTGGCCGAAAAAACCGGCACCAATTATATACTTGACCCCGAAGTTGACGGTCGCGTGACCGTGTTTGCACCGATTCCGATTTCTTCTGAAACGCTGTTCGAAATATTTTTGAACGTTCTTGAAGCCAACAATCTGACCATCGTCAAAGGGATCGGGATTCAGCGCGTTGTGCCGATAGATCGCGCCTCGACCATGGCGGGGGGTGGGGCGTCTACCCGCGAGCGGGGAACATTCGAAACCCGCATTATTCCGGTCAACAACGGTAACGTTGATGAAATACTGGAGGTCATAGAGCCGCTGGTTCCGCAGGGAGCTATTTTGACCGCAGTGAACAGCGCAAACCTGATCGTGGTGTCAGACCGCCGCGAAAATATCGACCGTATCGAGGAACTGATGCGCTCGCTTAGCAAATCAGGCGCGCGCAGGATCGAAGCCGTGCGCCTAAAACACGCCAGCGCCTCTGATCTGTTACCTGTGCTGCGATCTGTGGCGCTGCCGCCTGACGGCGAAAGCCTCACCGCGGACACCAGCATCAACGCGATCGTTTTTGGCGGTCCCGACGATTATCGCGCGCGCCTGCGTGTTTTGATTGGGCAACTCGATCAACCACAGTCACGTGTACGATCCAAGGTTGTTAGATTGAAATATGCACAGGCCACCGAGCTGGCGACCGTCATACGCGAGTCGTTGACGGTGGTCGACGACGAAAACGCTCCGTTTTTTACACTTGTGGCCGAGCCGCAGACAAATTCAATTCTTGTCAGCGCCTCCGGTGACCGAATTGGCGACATTGTAGATTCAATTCGAGCCCTCGATGTGCGACCGGCTCAGGTGCTTATCGAAGTTGTGATATTTGAAATATCGGCCGAGAATTTTTCGGAAATTTCTTCGCAGTTTGGTGGAATATTGAATGAAGCATTTGGCGGTGGCACATCGTTTCAATTGGACGGCGGCACCTCGCTTGTCACTTTGATCAGTGCGGCGATGTCGTCGAATGCCTCCAACGTTGGCACAGGAATCGGTGGGTTTCTGAGCTATGCCAGCAACAGTTTTGTAGCACTGATTACGGCAATCGCGCGCGAGAGAAGCACACGGCTTTTGTCAACTCCGGCTATTTTGACATTGAACAATCAGGAAGCCGAAATCGTTGTTGCGCAAAACGTGCCATTCGTCACGGGCCAGTATTCCACGGTCGGCAACAATGCGATACCCAACCAACCCTTTCAAACGATCGAGCGGCAGGATGTGGGGCTAAAGCTGACCGTGCTGCCCCAGATTACCGACTCGTCCACGGTGCGCATTACCATCAAGCAAGAGGTATCCAGCCTGACGGGCTCCACGTCCGCTGCAGGTGGCGAAGTAACGTCGCTGCGTCGCATATCAACCAACGCGTTGGTCCAGGACGGTCAGGTGATCATTCTGGGCGGGCTTATCGAAGACGCAGGCAACATTTCGACGCACCGCGTGCCGGGCCTGTCCAAAATACCTGCGCTGGGAAAATTGTTTCGCGGGCGTGGTGTCGACGGAAGCCAACGCGTACTGTTGGTAATGTTACGGCCCCGCGTCATGAACTCCAGCGGCGAAGCCTCGAGGATCGGGCGCGACATCGCACGTCGCTCTGCCGAACTTGGCCGCAGGATCGCCGCCGAAAGTGCCACGCAAACCGGCCTCAACGCCAAGGTCGTTGGTCTGCCATTTGATGGAATCGATTTGAATCAGCCGTTCGAGGAAAGTTTCGTGGACCGGGCCGTACGCGACCGGCTTTTCCCCGCATTGCCGCCCCGCTTGACGGTCGGTTCGGAAAACTAGGGTCGTGGCGCGCGCGCGGCTGCCTTTTTCTTTTGCCCGCGACAATCAGGTTGCGCTGGACGCGGATCAACTATTGGTTGGTCCGGCAGCCACGGTAAACGGACTGCGCGAGGCGCGCCGTCGTGCAGGAACGGCGCTGAAAATTACCCGACTGGACGAAGACGCTTTTCAGGCCGCATTTGCGTTAGTTTACAACGCGGATGAGCCGGCCGAAAACGAAGCCGCGGTCGTGTTCGATCTGGAGGACGACGAGGCCTCCGGAAAGGTGCGCGACATACTGAAAGACCCGTCCGACGCGCCGGTGGTCAGACTCGTGAACGGGCTTTTGCGCCAGGCTGTGCGCGCGCATGCGTCCGATTTGCATCTTGAACCATATGAAGATGGGTTGCGTGTACGGATGCGCGTAGACGGAACCATGCGGGCATTGCTTAATCGGCGCGATGTGCCTGCGCGTCGTCTGGTGTCGCGTATCAAGGTGATGGCGGGACTGGATATTGCCGAAACTCGGTTGCCGCAGGACGGACGTATTGCGCTGATACTTGGCGGGCGGTCCATTGACGTGCGGCTGTCCACTTTGCCCGGCCATCACGGCGAGCGCGTGGTGATGCGCCTGTTGGATCGCACCGCCGGTCTGATGGCGCTTGACCGACTGGGTTTATCTGAAAAGGAAGCCCAACACCTGCGGCGCCTTGCGGCGATGCCCAACGGTATCATTTTGGCGTCAGGGCCGACCGGATCGGGCAAGACAACCACACTTTATTCGCTGCTGAAGCTCGCCAATTGGCAGGAACGCACGATATTGACAGTTGAAGATCCGGTGGAATACGACCTGCCGGGCATTTCTCAGATGCAGATCAACCCGGATATTGATTTGACGTTCGCACGCGGACTTCGATCTTTGTTGCGGCAGGACCCCGACGTCATTCTGGTCGGGGAAATACGTGACGGAGAAACCGCCGCTGTTGCCTGCGAAGCCGCACTGACCGGCCATCTGGTGTTTTCGTCGATCCACGCCAACAGCGCGTTGGCAGCGTTCACACGTCTGGCCGACCTGGGCATCGAGGGGTATTTGACCGCAGCGACACTTCGCGCGGTGATCGCCCAGAGGCTACTGCGGCACGTCTGCCCCCACTGCGCCACAAACGAACCAACCCAGCCCCGCGAAAAGGCACTGTTTGAAAGCCACGGGATTGTGGCACCCGTCGACCTAAGACACGCACAGGGCTGCGAAACCTGCGGGGGCAGTGGTTATTTAGGGCGGTTCGGAGTGTTCGATATTCTGGAAATCACCGACGCAATACGCGCGTCGATCAATGCTGATACGTCGGATTCGCATCTGCGCGAAGTTGTCGGGCCGCGACCGACGCTGACTACCATGGTTTTGGACCATGTGGCCCGCGGCGATACAACGCTTGAAGAAATGCACCGGGTCATGGGGGAAGACATGTGAAAACCTTTGCCTATAGCGCCTACACATCAAGCGGACGGCGAAGGCGTGGGCACATTCAGGCCCCGGACGAGGCCGAGGTCGCCAGGCGGCTGGCAGCGCAGGGGCTTGTTCCCGGCAAGATTGCGGAGTCGAGCGCAGCGATTTCATGGCCTGGCAGCTGGTTTTCGCGGCGGATAGACAAGGACGCTTTGTCGGTTTTTACGCGCCAGTTCGTTGTGCTGCTGGCGGCGGGGTTGACCGTAGAAGTCGCGCTCGAGGCTGTGCAGGAAACGGCGGGCGCATCGAAAACCGGACGATTGGCCAGCGAAGCCCGGGCGGCTCTGCTGGAGGGTGGATCACTCGCTGAGGCGCTTGAAAAAGCTGCCAACGGATTGCCGGCGTGGTATCTTGCCGCCGTGAGGTCGGGCGAAAGCGCGGGTGATTTCCTGGCGGTTTTTTCATCGTTGGCCGATCACATGGAAAGCCGCGCTCAGGACCGGGCTGCTATTGCCACTGCGCTGGTATATCCTGCTTTTGTAACGGTTGTTGCAGTGACAGTATCCGGCGTGCTTATGGTGACGGTGTTGCCGGAAATAACGGCCATGTTTGAAGCGTCCAATCACCCGCTCCCAGCACTGACGGTTTTGGCTCTGGCGGTGGTAGAGGGGGTACGAACGGGCTGGCCCTTGATCGTTGCCGGTTTATTGGCCGTGACTGTGTCAATGGTGGCGATCGCCCGAACGCCCGGCTTACGCCAGCGTCGCGATGGGGTTTTGCTGCGCTTCCCTCTGGTCGGTCGATTGATTCGTATGTCGTCTGCGGCGTCGTATTTGCGCACATTCGCACTGGTTGTGAACAGCCGGTTGCCGCTGACAGATGCGCTTGAACATGCTGCCGATGTTCTGGCGATCAGGGCGTTTCATTCAGAAGCGACACAGGCCAGTCAACTGTTGCGCCGTGGTGAAAGCCTTACCACGGCACTGGCAGGTATCAGTTTTCTGCATCCCGTGGCCAAGCAGCTGTTGCAGGCGGGTGAAGCTTCGGGGAAGTTGGACACCATTTCCAGCCGGGCAGCGGATCTAGCGGAGAACTGGTTGTCGGCAGATCGCAAACGGCTGACAACCATTCTGGAACCCGCAGCAATGGTTGCGGTCGGATTGTTAGTTCTGTCGGTCGTTCTGGCGATCTTGCTGCCAATTTTTGATCTGCAATCGCTCATTGCCGGTTGAACCGCTCTGGTGTTTGCCAAATAAAACCGGCGCTCACAATTGCAAAATCACGAGCGCCGGTAGCGTGTCTGGAATAGGGCAGACTTCAAACGGCCTACATGTTGATAATACTCTTAAGCAGCGTAATTCTGGACTTTGTGATCCATGTGCCGCTGTTCATGTTGGATTTTCCACCGCAGGTTCCCGCGCCGTAAGCGTGTATTCCAAAGGCCCAGAAACCGGTACTGTGGGTCGCCTTTTTCCGATCGTGAAAAATGGGACTGCCGCTTTGACCACCAGCCGTATCGACACGGTAACAAAGGCGGTTGGTTTGTGTCGCCCGGATTTTATCCGCACCCAGCATTTGTTTACCCGGTATGTCGCCGGGATATCCGCTGATAATCGCTGGTTCGCCCTTGAACCGGTTCTTGCTGTACAGCCCGAACCATCCCGAGGAATTGCCGACCGTGCAATTTAGCTTCATTGCGCCCCAGTCGTTCGCCGGACCTCCGGTCGAAGTCCAAAAGCTGCTGGCGAAGGTTTGAGATACCGTACACGACCCCAAAGCGCCCGTTCCAAGATCGTAACCGGGGTAGACCCTGAAACTGGACGCGGCGTAAAAACTACCGCTTGATCCGCCAGTGTGAACGCAATGCCCGGCCGTCGCAAGCGTGTCGGCGCCGATCATCCAGCCGGTACAGTGCTGAAATCCATTTCTGGTAATGTAAACGATCGCCCGCTGGGGGTACTGAGTTGTATTCTGGCGCAGTCGCGCGTCGAAATTGATCACAGACTCGGCCCCTGCGCCGGCAAGTTCGCTTTTCACCAGTTCGGAAAGCGGGTGTGGACCGGGTTCAACATCTTCCAATGTAACGCCTTGCGCCTGAAGCGCTCCACTCGTAACGCTGTCGATCCCGACAAAGTGATCGCCCGCTTTTACCCCGTTGTCGCCTCCGCCGGGCAAGGAATTCGCTCCGGCAACCGACGACGGCGCGCCCGCGACCAGTGTTTCCTGCTCGGCTGAATAGGCCGGCGATGCCAGCAGAATACATGCCGAAACCACGGCGAATTTTTTGATGTTCATAATGTGCTCCATTTAAAACTATAACTCTGCGCTTATTTTCCCCACCCGTCTGCGCATCGTACCAATATTTACATATTGTTTCCAGAACAAAGAATGCAAAACATGCGGTACGTGATCTCTGATCATAGACCTGCAACTGCGGTGGCCGCTGCCGCCAAAGCCAGGGCCGCGCCAAAGGGCACCCGCCCAAGTCGCCGCAAGGGGCGGCCTTTGCGGACTGCCCGCAACCCGGACAAAATGAACGTCGATAACGCCGCGAGCAAACCAACCCACGCCAGCGCCGGCGCGCCAAGCGCCAAACCAATTGCAGCCATCAGTTTGACGTCTCCAAGACCCATGCCCTCGCGCCCGCGCAGCAAACGATACCCAACCCGCAATGTCATGAAAGCACCGCCACCAACCACCGCACCCGCTGTCAAACGGTAGAAACGTGCTCCAAGTTGAGCCCAGTCGTTTGTGTCACCCAACAGCGCCAGCGCCATCCCCGCCACGGCGCACGCCAGCACCAGTGAATCCGGAAGGCGGAAAAACCGGAGATCTGCAACGGCCAGTGCCAGCAGGGACCACAGCCAAATCGCCATGACACCGGCGCGTAATGGGTCGGGTTGGCTGGCAATTGCAGCGATCGCCATAATCAACCCGACTATTTCCGACTGAATCAAGACCGGTGGTATTGGCGTGCCACAGGTCGAACAGCGTGCGTTTTTCAGCAGATACGACACAATAGGAACAAGATCGCCAGCACGTAATTTGACGCCGCAATCGACGCAACGCGAGCGGTCAAAAAAAATGGCCTCACCGCGTATACTACGCTCGGCTACAAGCGCTGCAAACGACCCCGCAGCGGGACCCAAAAGGACTATCAATATGGTCAGGACCATAGGCATACAAAGCTGATTTTGGTTGCGCGGGCCGATCGATTTGGCTAATTATCACAAGTATTACGGTCGAACTCGTTGGACTTAAAGGCAAAAAAATGGAACCGTCGACAGTTGAGCCTCTGCTATCCAAAGGCAGGTGGCGCGCCGATGCCGGCCTGACACTGATCGAGCTCATGGTCGTTGTGGTTATTCTGGCGCTGCTTGCCGTGGCGATCGTTCCGCGGGTGATCGATCGGCCCGATCAGGCGCGCGTGGCGCGGGCCAGCGCCGATATCGCGGCGATATCGTCTGCTTTGAACTTGTACCGTCTGGACACGGGAAGCTATCCATCGACCGAGCAAGGGCTGACCGCGCTGGTGGAAAAACCCAAAAAACAGCCGGTGCCGCGCAACTGGGCCGAAAGCGGATATATAAACCGATTGCCCGATGATCCCTGGGGTCGGCCCTATCTATACCTGACACCGGGAGAACACGGAACCTTTGATCTGTTCAGCCTTGGCGTGGATGGTCAGGCAGGCGGCACAGGGACAGACGCCGACATCACTAATTGGCAAGATGAGTAAGGCCCGGCAGGTTTCGGGATTCACGCTGATCGAGCTTTTGATCGTCATTTCGATAATGGCGGCATTTGCCGTTGCAGTCGGGTTTTCATCACCCGCGCGTGATTCTTTTGCGGGTCGGGAGTCAAACGCGCCTGGCAGGCTGACCAAGGCATTGACCGAAGATTTTGACAATGCCCGCGACGACGCCATACTGACGCGGCAACGGCGTGCCTTGCGCCCTGTCCGGTCGGGGTGGCAAATTCTGGCCTTTGATCGTTCCACAGGGCGCTGGACAAAGCAGAAAAGCCGAAATTGGCGCGACATCGGTTTGGAGTGGACGATAAGAAGACAGGTGCATCTGCCGACAACCTTGGCCGGCCAGCCGCCGATTCTTTTTCTGCCCGATGGGCGCGTGACCGGATTTAGTCTGACCGTGCGCCGCAGGTCTGAAACAGCCACGTGTCGGCACGCCTTAACAGGAGAGATAGAATGTACCGACGGCTGAACCATTCCAAGGGGTTTACCTTGATTGAATTGATGGTGGCAGTATCTGTGCTCGCTATAGCAATGATGGCGACTTGGACTACGATCCAAGCGGCGCAAAACAGTCTTGGCAGCCAGCTTGATCGCATTCTTGCCCATCAAGTCGCGCTTAATCGCGTGGCAGAATTGCGCTTGATTGGCATGACTACGGGCCGCTCTTTGGCCTCCAAAGTTCGGCAGGGCCCGTTTTTGATGTCGGTAGCGGTCAAGGGAAGGGCGGTAAACAGGGGCATGGTAGCGGTCGAAATCGTTGTCAACAGGACCGGCAGCCCCGGCGCCCGCGTTATGGCGTCAGTGCCCGATTGATATTATGGGCGAACGGGGATTCACGTTAATCGAGTTACTGATCGCGACGGCGCTGTTCGTCTTTGTCGCGCAGATGGCCTTTAATGGATTGACTTCGGTGGTGCACCAAAACGATTTGATGGCGCAGCAAACCACCCAGAATCGCGCATTGATGCACACATTCGCGTTATTGCGCCGCGATCTGGAGGCAGCCGCTCCGGCTGGTTTCGGCACCTCGGAAGACCGACCCAAAAGCTTTCGCCTTATTCCGCAGGGTTTTAGCGTGATTCGCGGTGGAGCGCAGCTTTTGCCAAACGAGAATCGCGATAGTTTTGTGCGGGTGGACTGGTTCGTTCAGGACGCGAAACTGGTCCGTCGTCAACATGGCTCCATACCCGACGATCAACCTGTTCTTAGTCAGGTCAAATCGCTGAATATCGTTTTTTTAACCCGCGCGAACAACGCTGTACCTGCAGGCGACATTTTGCCGGAGGCATTTGAAGTGACAGTCGACCATGGCGAACTGGGTCTGCTTCGGGTGGTAGTCACGCGATGAAGACACCGAACCGCGGCGTTGCCCTGATCAATGTTCTTATTGTTGTCGCAGTGATTGCCGGCATTTCCGTCAAAGTGCTACAGCGCGCCGAACACGGTCGCAACCAAATCGCGCGCAATTTTCAGGCTGACGAGACAGCACTGGCCATCGACGGCGCGCTGGACGAGACAAAAGTGATATTGGCGAACCTTCCGGTGGACGGACCCATACACTTGCGACAGGCCTGGGCCCGCGCGCACAAAGGCGTGAGAATTGGCACAGCCACCGCAGCGTGGCAGATTTCGGACCTGCAGGGACGGCTCAACGTGAATACACTTGCAGAACCGGACAACGATATTATGCAAGCAGCTTTTCAGGAACTTGCGCTTGCGAACGGTCTTTCGCCTGCTGTCGTAAACAAATTTATTGAAGATATGATCGCCACCAATGATAATGCGGACCCCGTTCAGGAAGGTGGATTCATTTACGCAGGTCAGTTGCAGCACTTGTTTCCCGGCAGCGCTGTTGCGTTTAATCGTCTATTGCCATTGCTTGCGGCGTTGCCGGTCGAAACAGGAATGAACGCCAACACAATATCCGCGAAACTTTGGCAGGTATTGTTGCCCGAACTGCCCCGCACCGACCGCGAAAAAATGGTAGGATACTTGCGCAGACATCCCGTTGCTGACGGAGACGAGCTTGTCGATTGGGCCCGCACCGAACTGGTCGAAGACGCCGCTTCGATGATCGAAGGGCTTGATCTTGATGGGCGGTCCGAGTGGTTTGAGGTCAACATTGAAGCCCGTCTTGACAACTCTCTTTTGGGACGTTCTGTTGTTCTGAAAAATGTGGGCAAGCAAAAACAGGCCAATGTGGTCTTTTCCATTGCCAGACCCGATTGATGAGCGTCATGCAGTTGTTTGGTCAGCATAAATCAACTACCACGCCAATATTCTGGCGACTGAATTCGGGAACGCCCCCGCCGCAAAAGGGCGGATTTGTGGCGCTGATCGCTGGGGCTGACGCACCTTTGATCAATTTTTCGCTGCCTGCCCAATTGCGCGGCGCAGCGCGGATGGAAGTGTTGCTACGACAGGTTGCGGACCGGCTGAGTCTGCCCGCGCGCGAAGTGGAGGCGCGGCCGGTCAAGTTGACCCAAACCGACGAACGGTGGACGAGGTCGGCGGTGGCGGATCGCGCACAGGTGGCCGGTTGGTATCAGGCGCTCGGATCGGCCAAAGCGCGTTGTCAGGCAATTATGCCTGACTATCTTGCGTTGCCCTGTGCCGAAGGCTTGTGGGTGATCGCTCGGGAAGGCGATCAGATAATGGCGCGGCTTGGTCTTCGGGACGGGTTTTCGGCCGAAACTGATCTGGCCGCACTGCTGTTGGAGCAGGCACGCGCCCGCGCAGCACCGCGATGGATTTTGATAAAATCGGCTTTGCCCGATGTCGTGATTGCTCAGCTTGATGGGCTGCAACAGACGGAAAATCATGAGGACCTTCCAAAATCGCTTGTGCCTGCGGTGATGAGCAACGGGGAGCTTTCGGTCAATTTTGCGGTCGATCCGAACGCGGATTCCAGACGTTCGACGGCGCGTTTGAAAGCGGTGTTAAGTGCGCTTGTGTTGCTGATTGCCGGGTCCGTGGCGTGGAGCGCGGCCATCGGTCTGGAAACGCGTCGCGATCTCGCGCAGGCAACGGAAATCCGCGAAAACACGCGGGCCGCTATTGTCCGTGACATTCTGGATGACGCACCGGTCATCAATCTTAGGGTTCAGGTCGCGCGGGCGATCGCGGCACGCCGGGCACTGGCCGACGCGGACGGGACCGTTCTGGCGCCGCTGCAGATTCTGCGTAACGTTGCCGAGGAAATAGTGGCGCACGCCGCCAGTCCAAGTGCCGTTACTCTGGGTCCGGCACCCGGCGTGATCGCCGTGGATTTGCATTTGCAGAACCTGAAGGTGCTTGACCAGCTTGTCGCCGGATTACGCCAACGCGGATTGCATGTTCGTATACTGCGCACGACGTCGGATCGGGATGGTGACACCGAGGCACGTCTTGTTTTTGACGGTGGCGGCCAATGATTGCCCGGCTAACCGACTGGTTGGGGCGGTTGTCTCTGCGCGAGCGCCTGCTAATCGTTGCGCTGGTCACTGTCGTTCTGCCCCCGTTTGTGTATTTCAGCGTTCTTGTCCCATTGCACGATCGCCGTGTCAGCGCCGCCGCGATCCTGCAAAGCGCGCAAAATGATGCTATTTGGGCGCAGGACCGGCTGGCGGAATATGCCCGGCTTGAACAGGGAGACGCCCCCGGGCCTGCCCCGTCACCGATTGGCCTGAGCGGTGTGGAAACGCTTTTGATCGACGCGGGTTTGCGGCTTAACACGCTTGTGACGTCGAGCCCCGACAGCGAAAGTTTCGAGCTCGCCTTTACGGGGGTTCAGTTTGAACAGCTGATGTCATGGCTTGAACAATTGGAACAGAAAGCCGGATATCGCATTGCGTTGCTTCGCATCAACGCAACAGAGATCCCGGGGCTTGTAGACGCAACCGTGCTGTCGGACGCGGCAAGATAAGAAGAAATTTAGGGGTAATTGGTGCCCAGGAGAGGACTCGAACCTCCACATCCATACGAATACTAGCACCTGAAGCTAGCGCGTCTACCAATTCCGCCACCTGGGCAGGTGTCTTGCCGGTGGCGTTGGATTTATAGGCGCGCCCTGCGGCTGTCAACGGGCGGTGACAGGGAATTGGCGTTAATTCAAACTTGTTTGCGGGCGCTGCGTCAGCTAGTGATATCTCTGAAATTTTCCCGGAGGTTGGGATGGCAGGCGGACAGAAAACAGCAACAGTTTTTGGTGGTTCGGGGTTTGTCGGACGTTACATAACGCGCCGTTTAGCCAAGGCGGGCTGGCGGGTGCGAGTCGCGGTGCGGCGCCCGAACGAGGCCCTGTTTGTCCGCACGTATGGCGCGGTGGGACAGGTCGAGCCCGTGCTCGCAAATATACGTGACGATGAATCGACAAAGGCCGCGATCGTCGGGTCGGACGTTGTTGTCAACTGCGTAGGCGTTTTGCATGAAACCAAGCGGCAAAGTTTTACCGCGGTGCACGCGGACGGCGCGGCCAGAATAGCCAAATACGCCAATGCCTGTGGTGTCGGGACTTTGGTACATCTGTCGGCAATTGGCGCCGATACAGCGAGCAACAGCGCCTATGGGCGCAGCAAAGCCGCAGGCGAAGCGGCCGTGTTGGCGGCGCATTCCAACGTGATTATCTTGCGCCCGTCGGTGATTTTTGGGGCAGAAGATCAGTTTTTCAACCGCTTTGCCCGTCTGGCCAGCCTATCTTTGGTGGTGCCGCTTGTGGGGGCTGAAAGCCGGTTTCAACCGGTTTTCGTGGATGACGTGGCCAAAGTGGCGGCGCAGGCTGCGTTTGGTCGTGTGACTGCGGGCACCTACGAGCTGGGTGGGCCCACAACCGCCAGTTTCCGAGACCTGATGATCGAAATGTTGCGGGTCGTGCGTCGGCGTCGGCTGTTGGCCGGGTTGCCGTTTTGGATGGCACACGCGGACGCCTGGTTTTTGGATATGGGCGCAAAGCTGACACTTGGTCTGGTGACCAACAAGATTCTGACCCGCGATCAGGTCAGGCAATTGCGTAACGACAACCTCGTCGCCAATGACGCCAAGTCGTTCAGCGATCTGGGAATTATACCGACACCGATGGAATTGGTTCTGGAAAGTTACCTGTACTGCTATCGGTCCGGTGGTCAGTACGCAGCGATCAAGGATTCTGCGAAAAATCTCCGGTCTCAGGAATAGGCAATCACCAGTAGCGCCGCACCCAAAATGACCCTGTAGATGACATAGGGCGTAAAGCTGACGCTTTTCAAAAGCCGCATCATCAGGCTGAGTGCAATCAGCGCCGCTACGAACGAAAACGCGGCGGCGATCGCACCGTCGGTGGCGGCTTTGGTGTCAGTTGTTGCGACGATACCAGCGCCGGTCAGAACACCCGAGGCGATAATCGTCGGAATCGACATCAACATGGAAAGTCGCGCACCGTCGGTGCGGTTGTAGCCAAGCGCGCGTGCCGCAGAAATAGTGATGCCCGAGCGCGACGTACCAGGAATTAGTGCAACAGCCTGCCAGACGCCCATAATGATGGCGTCGCGCAGTGACCAGTCGGTTGCTGTCTTGCCGGTCGCGCCCTTTTGGTCCACCCAATAAAGCACAAGACCAAAAATAAGCATCGCCCAGCCAATCACTGCAACAGACCGCAGGCTTTCGTCAAATCCCGTTAGTTTAAGTATCAGGCCGAATACGACCACCGGTAAAGTGGCGACGATCAGCAGAAGCGCAAGCCTTGCGCCGGCGGTTTCAAACCGACCTCTGGCTATATCGCCAAGGCCCTTTATGCCGCTTGCGACGTCGGCGCGAAAGTACAACATGACCGCTGCAAGCGTGCCGATATGGACCGCGACGTCGATAACCTGACCCTGATCGTCCAAACCGGTCAAGGCCGGCAACAGGATAAGGTGGGCAGATGAAGAAACCGGCAGGAACTCGGTAAGTCCCTGAATCATAGCTAAAATAAACAGATGAAATAGACTCATATACGCCGATAGTAGTGATCGGCGGCGGCGGATGAAACAGGAAATTTTGCCGGGAAATCAAATAATAGGACAGGGTATATTACCTAATTTCAGCAAAATAACGACCAATATAGTGACGGCAATCCGCATTTTTGCCTTATAGGTCAATATATATGACTTTATTTATACGATGTAACCCGATAAAAGACAGTTTCGTCCACGTGGAAAGGGTTCGGAATCAATGGCAGAGCAAAAAATGCTGAAATTTGTTTCTGTCGACAGAGCAATGCCGGAAAAGCGTACCGCCAAAGCACGCAATAGCGACTATCACGAGATTTATGCCGCCTATGCCGAGACTAAGGCCACGGAACAGGCATCGCGGTGTTCGCAATGTGGTGTGCCCTTTTGTCAGGCCCATTGCCCATTGCACAACAATATTCCCGATTGGCTGCAAATGACGGCGACGGGTCGGCTACGCGAAGCGTATGCGATTTCGCAGGCGACCAATAACTTTCCCGAAATCTGCGGTCGAATTTGTCCTCAAGACCGCTTGTGCGAAGGCAACTGCGTGATCGAACAATCGGGTCACGGGACCGTCACCATCGGGGCTGTTGAAAAATACATCACCGACGAAGCCTTTGAAAACGGCTGGGTCAAGCCGAATAAACCTTATGTGGAACGGTCGGAAAGCGTCGGCATTGTAGGCGCAGGTCCAGGTGGACTGGCGGCAGCGGATGAATTGCGTCGCGCCGGAATTCAGGTCACGGTCTACGATCGACACGACCGGGCCGGTGGTCTTTTGATGTATGGTATTCCCGGGTTCAAGTTGGAAAAGGAAATTGTGCTGCGCCGCAACAAATTGCTGGCCGACGGCGGCGTAAAGTTTGAACTGAACTGCAATATCGGCGTCGATAAGTCGTTTGAAGACGTCCGTGCCAACCACGATGCGGTCGTGATCGCTACAGGCGTATACCAGCCCCGCGTGCTGGGTGGTCCGGGCGTAGGGCTTGGTGGTATCGTCGAGGCTATTGACTACCTGACAGCGTCCAACCGGCTGGGATTTGGCGACAAAGTTGACGAAATTGAAAATGGCACGCTTTGGGCTGAAGGTAAGAATGTTGTCGTGGTTGGTGGTGGTGATACCGCCATGGATTGCGTGCGCACAGCCGTGCGTCAGGGTGCCAAATCTGTCAAATGCCTGTATCGCCGCGACCGCGATAATATGCCGGGCTCGGTACGCGAAACCGAAAACGCTATCGAAGAAGGCGTTGAATTTGTATGGCTGGCAGCGCCTGCCGGATTTACCGGAGACGGTCAGGTCACCGGTGTGAACGTTGCCAAAATGCGGCTGGGTGCACCCGACGTGACCGGGCGGCGCAGCCCCGAGAAAATTGAAGGCGCCAATTACATCGAACCGGCTGATCTGGTGATTAAGGCGCTGGGATTTTCGGCGGAAGATTTGGTTACCGATTGGGGGCAACCAGACTTGGGCGTGACGGACTGGGGAACCGTCAAAGCAGATTTTGTTTCACACCGCACCAATCTGGACGGCGTTTATGCAGTGGGTGACATCGTGCGCGGCGCATCTCTGGTTGTATGGGCTATTGCCGACGGGCGCGGCGCTGCGGCGCGTATCGTGGATGATTTTGATACCAACCGTGCAGTTGCAGCAGAATAATAAAACCACCCGTTGATGCGGCGAAGGGGCAGACGACTATGACCGAATTTGATCAAGACTGGACCACCAACGAAAGGGCCAAGCGGGCGGTTCTGGAAAAGAGCGGCATGTACCGCTCCGAGGACGAACATGCGTCTTGTGGTGTTGGTCTGGTGGTCGCAATCAACGGCGAACGATCGCGGCAAGTTGTGGAAAACGGTATCAACGCGCTCAAGGCGGTGTGGCATCGTGGCGCTGTGGATGCGGACGGCAAAACCGGCGACGGTGCCGGCATTCACCTGCAAATACCACTGGCGTTTTTCCACGACCAGATCCTGCGCACGGGTCACGAACCTGATTGTGACACTCTGATCGCGGTAGGGCAGGTGTTTTTGCCGCGCACAGATTTTGGAGCGCAAGAAACCTGCCGCACCATTATCGAATCCGAAGTGCTGCGCATGGGGTATTACATTTACGGCTGGCGTCATGTTCCGGTCGACGTGACCTGTTTGGGCGATAAAGCCAACGCAACGCGCCCCGAGATCGAACAGATTCTTATTTCAAATTCCAAAGGGGTCGACGAGTCAACTTTTGAACGCGAACTTTATATCATTCGCAGGCGCATCGAAAAGGCAGCGTCGGCAGCGCAGATCAGCGATCTTTATCTGTGTTCACTATCGTGCCGCTCGATCATTTACAAAGGCATGATGCTGGCAGAACAGGTTGCCGATTTTTACCCAGACCTGCTGGACCCCCGTTTTGAAAGCGCGTTTGCAATTTATCATCAACGCTATTCCACGAATACTTTTCCCCAGTGGTGGCTGGCGCAGCCGTTCCGGATGTTGGCGCACAATGGCGAAATCAACACGCTCAAGGGCAACCTGAACTGGATGAAGTCGCACGAAATCAGGATGGCCTCGCATTCATTTGGAGAACACGCCGAAGATATCAAACCCATCGTCATGCACGGATCATCGGATTCTGCGGCGCTGGATGCGGTGTTCGAGGTCATGGTGCGCGGTGGGCGAAATGCGCCGATGACCAAAACAATGCTGGTGCCTGAAAGCTGGGCCAACCTGACCGTAGAAATTCCGCAGGCGTGGAAAGATATGTATGCCTATTGCAATTCGGTGATGGAGCCATGGGACGGACCCGCAGCGCTGGCAATGACTGACGGGCGCTGGGTTTGTGCCGGTCTTGACCGAAGCGGTCTGCGCCCGGTGCGCTACGTCGTAACCGGCGACGGATTGGTGATGGCAGGATCCGAAGCGGGCATGGTCCCTGTGGACGAAAGCAACGTTGTAGAAAAGGGTGCATTGGGTCCCGGGCAAATGCTGGCGGTCGACATGGCCGAGGGCCGCTTTTTCCACGACGCTGAACTCAAGGACAAGCTGGCCGCCGCGCGACCGTTTGGCGATTGGGTCACATCGATCGTCGATCTGGACGAGGCGACCAAGAATGTCAGCGAAACTGTCGGATTTTCGGGCAGCGAACTGCGCAAACGCCAGATTGCCGCCGGTTTCAGTCTGGAGGAGCTGGAAAATATTCTTCACCCTATGGCAGAAGACGGAAAAGAAGCCATTGCATCGATGGGCGATGACACGCCTTCGGCGGTCCTGTCGGAAATGTACCGGCCGCTTAGCCATTTTTTCCGGCAGAATTTTTCTCAGGTCACGAACCCGCCAATTGACAGCCTGCGTGAAAAAAATGTCATGAGTCTGAAAACACGCTTTGGCAATCTGCGCAACGTGCTGGACGAAAGCAACGACCAGACAGAAATTCTGGTGGTCGACAGCCCTTTTGTTTCCAACGCAAAATTCGCCGAAATGGTGCGGATATTTGGTGAAACCGTGGTGGAAATAGACTGCGGATTTGAGGCCGACGCGCCTGGCGCACCATTGTCGAACGCTTTGGAAAAAATCCGCGCACAGGCGGAAGACGCCGTAAGGTCCGGCGCGCAGCATTTGATTCTGACGGATCAGTATCAGTCTGAGAAACGCGCGGCACTACCGATGATCATAGCGACGTCCGCCGTCCATTCATGGCTGACGAACAAAGGGTTACGTACCTTTTGTTCGTTAAACGTCCGCGCGGCGGAATGCGTCGATCCGCATTACTTTGCGGTGCTCGTGGGCTGTGGCGCTTCGACTGTGAACGCGTATCTGGCGCAGGATTCAATTGCCGATCGTGTAGCGCGCGGGCTGGTTGAAGGACCGCTTGACGACGCCATTGGCCGTTACCGCGAAGCGATTGATGCCGGGTTGCTCAAGATCATGGCAAAGATGGGTATTTCGGTTATTTCCTCTTATCGCGGCGGTCTGAACTTTGAGGCCGTCGGGCTCAGCCGCTCGATGGTCAAGGAATATTTTCCGGGTATGCCAAGCCGGATTTCAGGCATCGGGACAACCGGCATTCAGCGAAATCTGCTTAAGGTTCATGCACTGGGATGGCGCGGCGGCGCTGATGTCCTGCCTGTAGGTGGGTTTTACAAATCACGCCGTTCCGGTGAAACCCATGCCTGGGCAGCGGGCTCGATGCATCTGCTGCAAACTGCGTGCGATCGCGGGTCTTTTGATTTGTGGAAAAAATATTCTGCCGCGATGAAGGCCAGCCCGCCAATTCACTTGCGTGATCTTTTGGATATACAGCCTGGTCTTGCACCGATTTCGGTGGACGAAGTGGAAAGCATCACGTCGATCCGCAAACGGTTTGTTACTCCGGGGATGAGTTTGGGCGCGCTAAGCCCCGAAGCGCATAAAACGCTGAATGTCGCCATGAATCGGATTGGTGCTAAATCTGACAGCGGCGAAGGCGGCGAAGATCCGGCGCATTTCGTTCCCGAACCCAACGGCGACAATCCGTCGGCGAAGATCAAACAGGTGGCCTCGGGCAGATTCGGCGTAACGGCGGAGTATCTGAACAATTGCGACGAATTGGAAATCAAGGTCGCTCAGGGCGCCAAGCCCGGCGAAGGTGGGCAACTGCCCGGCATCAAGGTCACAGAGCTGATTGCGCGCTTGCGCCATTCAGTCAAAGGCGTGACGCTTATTTCGCCGCCGCCGCACCACGATATCTATTCCATCGAAGATCTGGCGCAGCTGATTTATGACCTGAAACAGATCAACCCGCGCGCCAAAGTAACCGTGAAACTGGTTGCCGCCAGCGGTGTCGGCACAATCGCCGCGGGCGTTGCCAAGGCCAAGGCCGACGTGATTCTAATTTCCGGGCACAACGGTGGTACCGGCGCGTCACCAGCCACATCCGTCAAATATGCCGGCCTGCCGTGGGAAATGGGGTTGACCGAAACCCATCAGGTGTTGGCGATGAACAACCTGCGGGACCGCGTGACCCTGCGCACCGATGGCGGGCTGCGCACAGGCCGGGATATCGTCATTGCCGCGATGATGGGGGCCGAGGAATACGGAATCGGCACCGCCGCCCTGATCGCCATGGGCTGCATCATGGTCAGACAGTGCCAAAGCAACACCTGCCCGGTCGGCGTGTGTGTGCAAGATGAAGAATTGCGTCGCAAATTTACCGGAACGGCTGACAAGGTCGTCAACCTGATCACGTTTTACGCACAGGAAGTCCGCGAAATACTGGCCAGTATCGGCGCGCGGTCACTGGCGGATATTATAGGCCGTTCAGATTTGTTGGCGCAGGTGTCGCGCGGTGCAGCGCATTTGGATGACTTAGACTTGAATCCCATGCTGATCACTGTCGATGCAGGGCAGACCATCACCTACGATCGCGCTAAGCCCCGCCAAACGGTGCCCGAAACCCTGGACTCTGAGATCGTGAAAGACGCCGAACCATTTTTCAAGGACGGCGAGAAAATGCAGCTGTCCTACGCTGTGCAAAATACGCACCGCACTATCGGCGCACGGGTATCGTCAAAAATTGTGGAAAGATTCGGTATGCGAAATTCGCTTCAATCCGATCACCTGACGATAAAACTGGCTGGGTCGGCTGGCCAGTCGCTTGGCGCGTTCGCAACGCAGGGTCTGAAACTGGAGGTATCCGGTGACGCCAATGATTACGTTGGCAAAGGATTGTCGGGCGGTATGATTGTCCTGCGTCCACCCTTGGTGTCACCGATAAAAGCATCGGACAATACAATCATCGGCAACACGGTGCTTTACGGCGCGACGGACGGAAAATTGTTTGCAAACGGGCGCGCAGGCGAGCGGTTTGCGGTACGCAATTCGGGTGCCAAAGTTGTTGTCGAGGGCTGCGGTTCAAACGGCTGCGAGTACATGACCGGAGGGGTGGCTGTGGTTCTTGGCAGTATCGGTGCCAATTTTGGTGCCGGAATGACGGGTGGCATGGCGTATCTTTACGACCCCAATAATGAAGCCATAGACCATATCAATACCGAATCTTTGGTGATCGTACCCGTTGGCAACGTTCATTGGATCGGTGAATTGCGGGCGCTGATAGAGGAACATCTGGCCGAAACCCACAGCATGAAAGCGCAGGAAATATTAAGACGCTGGGATGTCGAGGCAGGCCATTTCAAGCAAGTATGCCCCAAAGAAATGATCGGTAAACTGGTTGCGCCTCTTGAAAGCGACGGCATTGACGCGATACGCGCCTGAATTTTGCCCCTGTGATTGCAGGTAAAATCCTGTAGAACCGGCCAAAACATCGGCAGGTTCACAGGTGGCCAGGAAAAAGACAAAAGCCAAAAAAAGGCGCAGCAAGGCAAAATCAAACGCGTGGCAGCGCTTCAAGGCGCATCCGTTCAGGTGGCTATTGCGCGGAATTGCCGTGCTCCTGTTGGCGCAGGCCGCGCTTATTCTGCTATTTGCGCTTATCAATCCGCCCACCAATTTTTATATGTTGGGTGAGCGGTTTCGATTGGGCCCGCTCAAACGCGATTGGGTCGCGATTGAAGATATTTCCGCAGATTTTTCCCGCGCTGTCGTGGCCGCCGAAGACGCCAATTTTTGCCTGCATTATGGTTTTGACCTGAGCGCGATCCGTGAGGCCGTTACAAATCGCAAGGGGCAGTTACGCGGCGCGTCAACGATCACCCAGCAAGTGGCCAAAAACGTGTTTCTCTGGCCCGGTCGCAGTTGGGTCCGCAAACTGCTGGAGGCGGAAACAACTGCAATGATTGAAATTATGTGGACCAAGCGGCGCATATTGGAAGTGTACGTCAATATTGTGGAACTGGATGCCGGCGTGTTTGGCGTCGGTGCGGCGGGTCCGCATTATTTTGGGGTAAAACCGGCAAATCTGACGCTGCTGCAGTCGGCGCGTCTTGCCGCCGTTTTACCCAGCCCCAAAACACGATCCGCGTCACGCCCAAGCGATGCTGTACGGCGACGCACCAAATCCATCATGTCCGGCGCCCGCACAATTGCGGCAGACGGGCGCGACAGTTGTTTTCAGAGTTGAAAATAGCGTCTTGCGCAGGCACATAGATGTCAGTGCAAAATTGGATCGAGCCACACTAAGCATGCTTCGTTTATTTCACTCTCCGCTTTCACCATTTTGCCGCAAAGTCAGATTGGTGCTGGCCGAAAAAAAGCTTGAAGTCGAGCTGGTCGAGGAACGTTACTGGGACGGGCGCAAAGATTTCCTGGTGATGAATCCTGCGGGCAAAGTTCCGGTTCTCAAGGCAGATCGGCTGGCGCTTTCGGAATCTTCGGCAATATGTGAATATCTGGAAGAGGTGCACCCGACGCCGCCTCTGCTGCCATCCTTGCCGGGCGAGAGGGCCGAGGTAAGGCGGCTGAATTTTTGGTTTGACGACAAGTTTCATACCGAAGTCACGGCCAATCTGCTATACGAGCGGATCAATAAGAAAATTACCCAGCAAGGCTATCCCGACAGCAAGAACGTCAAGAACGGAGCGCGCAACATCAAGTTTCATATCGATTATATGGGCGAGCTTTTGGAACAGAGGCGTTGGCTGGCCGGGGACACGCTGTCGCTGGCAGATTTTTCGGCGGCGGCGCATTTTTCCTGTCTGGATTATATTCGCGACGTGGACTGGAACCGCAATTTTGCCGTTAAAGAATGGTACGCCAAGATTAAGTCGCGTCCTGCATTTCGATCGCTGCTGGCCGATCACATTGCGGGATTTCCGCAACCCGATCACTATGCGGACCTTGATTTTTGATACAGTTGCGTACGGCGCTCAAATCTTACGCCCGTGAATCGGGGTTCAATACTGCCGGAATATGCAAACCCGACGCCATTCCGGACGCGCCCGCGCAATTGGCAAAATACGTTGACGCAGGGTATCACGGCGATATGCGCTGGATGGCGGATCGCATGGCGTGGCGTGGAAATCCGGCAGCGCTTTGGCCGGAAGCGAAATCGATATTGATATTGAGTGAGGTCTATTCGCCCGAAATCGACCCCTTGGATATACATACGAAAGGCGATGCCGGGGCGATTTCGGTTTACGCGCAACACCGTGACTATCACGATCTGGTCAAGAGACGACTGAAACGGGTGGGGCGCTGGCTAATCGAACAAGTGCCTGACTGTGAAATCAAAGTCTTCGTCGACACGGCGCCGGTTATGGAAAAGCCGCTGGCGCAGGCGGCGGGGTTGGGCTGGCAAGGCAAGCATACAAATCTGGTCAGCCGCGACATCGGCAGTTGGTTTTTCATCGGCTCTATTTTCACGACTCTGGATTTGCCCGCTGACACCCCCGAAGTCGATCATTGCGGCAACTGCCGCGCCTGTTTGGATGTTTGCCCGACAAACGCCTTTCCAAAGCCATATATGCTGGATGCGCGGCGCTGTATTTCCTATCTGACCATTGAACACAAAGGTCCGGTAGATGAATCGCTAAGACCGCTGTTGGGCAATCGGATTTATGGATGCGACGATTGCCTGGCGGCCTGCCCGTGGAATAAGTTTGCAGTCAAAGCAAAGGAAATTGGGTATCACGCGCGGCCGGAGCTGATTGCCCCGAATTTGGAATTTTTGGCCGGGCTGGACGATTCGGCATTTCGTGCGTTGTTTTCAAAATCTCCAATCAAACGGATCGGGCGGTCACGTTTTGTACGCAATGTGCTTTACGCTATCGGCAATTCGGCGAATGCGAATTTTCTGACTGTTGCCGTGTCGCAGTGCGTCGATCCCGATCCAACGGTAAGAGACGCCGCAAAGTGGGCCGTTTCGCGGTTAAAGGGGATGCGATGAAAAATGTGTTGCTGGTGTTTGGTCTTGGATATTCCGCCAAGGAATTGACGCGGCTTTTGGTGCCGCAGGGATGGCGGGTGATCGGCACGACACGCCGGGCCGAGGAACGCGAAACAATTGCAGCGACGGGGGCGGAACCGCTGGTATGGCCGGGTGACGACGTTGGGCCTGCGCTGCGTCAGGCCAGCCACGTATTGATTTCGGCGGGTCCGGACAACGATGGCGATCCGGTGCTGTCCGCATTGCACGACAGGTTTGCGTCCGGCGAATTACCGGCTGAATGGCTGGGTTATTTGTCCACGACAGCCGTTTATGGCGATCATACCGGCGGTTGGGTCGATGAGACTACGCCGCTGACACCGGCGTCACAGCGCGGCAAGTGGCGCGTTAAAGCAGAGAATGCCTGGCAGCAACTTTATAAAAAGGCGTCGCTGCCGGTGCATATTTTCCGCCTTGCGGGAATTTACGGCCCCGGGCGCGGTCCGTTTGCCAAGGTCCGCGCTGGAACGGCACGGCGGATTATTAAAGAAAACCAGCTGTTTAGCCGCATTCACGTGGAGGACATCGCGCAAGTACTGATGGCGTCGATGTTGAAACCCAATCCCGGCGCCATTTATAATCTGTGCGACGACGACGCGGCCCCGCCCGAGGACGTTATTGCCTTTGCTGCCGAGTTGCTGAATCTGCCCATACCCGTGGCCGAGAAATTTGAAGTGGCGGAAATGACTGCGATGGCACGCAGTTTTTACGGCGAATCCAAGAAAGTTCGCAACGACCGTATTAAACAGGAGCTTGGCGTGCGGCTAAAATATCCGAACTACAGGATGGGTCTGAAGGCGCTGGCAAAATTGGAGTAGAATACGTTCAAACAGAAAAAGGCAGCGGGGCTGCCGCTGCCTTTTCCATAATAAAGCGTTATTTTTACTTAGTTGCCCAGGGCAACAGCAAGAATAATAAGCGCGATCAGGGGCACAATGACGCCGCCCGAAGAAGACGAATCTTCGACCATAACTTCTGGTTCCATTACCGGTGCGGAAACTGCGCCAGCGAATGCGGATGTAGCCGCCAAAGAAAGAGCAGCTGCAAGTACGATTGATTTCATGTTATCCTCCAAAATTTGCCTACTGCGTTAAGGGCGTTAAGGTATTTGACACCCCGCAGAAGACACCCAAGACTGTACCTCGTCCTCATTTCTAAGCTGCATGATATGTTGATTGCAATGCTTCTTAGATCAAGGTGTGGCACTGTTTGCCAAAATGTCGCTAAATTAGCAACACCTGCGTGCCTATTTTCGCCAGTTCGAACAGTTCAGCGATGTGGTTGTTGTACAACCCAATGCAGCCGTTGGACGACTGACGGCCTATTTTTCGTGTGTCATTGGTGCCGTGGATACGATAATATTTCCAAGACAGATACAATGCGTGTGTTCCAAGCGGATTGTCCTCGCCCGGGCCGATATAAGACGGCCACTCGGGATTGCGCTTGAGCATGTTCGGAGTGGGACGCCATTCGGGCCCGATTTGTTTGCGGACAATTTTTGTACGCCCCAAGCGGGTTAATTCCTTTGACACGGGCACGCTTGTCGGAAACAGTTTGTAGGTTTCGCCGTCCTGAGACCAATAGTGTAAAGCGCGGGACTTTGTATCGACCAGAATCACACCTCTTTTTCGATTCGAAAAATACGGTTCCCAAGATTTCGCAGTAAAACTGGATATATTGTGCCGCACCGTGTGACTGACTTCTTCTTCTATGATGATTTCGTCAGCCGCAAAAGCGCGCCCGGTTATCAACGTTCCAGCGCCCAGCGCCAAGGCCCCGTTAAAGGCGCGACGGCTAACGCGATTCGTACTGTCGGTTGGCATTTTGATTCTCCCTGAACATAATGGCGGGAACTTATGGCCCGAATGCCGCAGTTTCAATTCAAACTGCTGTTATTGACCTATTCAATGCGCGCAACTGTTTGAAAGGTGTCACAGAAACCGCTAGGTCTTTGCGAAACGAACTATTCAGGACAGATACAATCATGGCGCGCCTTTTAATTTTGCTTACTCTGGCCCTTTTTACTTTGTCATCTTGCGGTGTCGGGGTGAATTTGGGCGGGGACACGTCTGCGCAAAAAGTTTTTCGAATTGGCCCCCACAACGCCGGAAAAATTCAGTTTCGTGTTCTGGACACCGTCAACGCGCTGCGAAAAGCCAAAGGATTAGAAGAAGTCGCGATGTCGGCCAAACTGAACGCCGCCGCGGCGACTCATTCGCGTGACATGTCTGTCCAGAACAGGCCCTGGCATTTCGGTTCTGACGGTTCGTCACCTTTGGACCGTGTGGCGCGCACGGGTTATCCCGGGCAGCTTTTGGGTGAGAATATATCAGAGACTTACGAAAGCGATGTGGAAACGTTGGCGGCCTGGATGACCGAGCTCGATACGCGTGCCGTCATTATGAATCCCGACGCCAAATTCATGGGCATCAGTTGGTTTCAGGAAATAAACGGCAAGATATGGTGGACTCAGATATTTGGGTCCTGATGTTTAAGGGAAGATATCAACAATGGTCCCTTCTTGCACCATTGAATAGATGACCTCCATCTCCCTGTTAGAAACCGAGATACACCCCCAGGTCCAATCTTTGCGGTCGCGGTCGCGATATAGCGTCGGGCCGCCGTGAATGAATATGTCACCACCGGGATCTTCACCGCGCGCTTTGGCTTCACTGATATCGTCTTCGTCGGGATACGAAATGCCCAGCGACAAATGGAACTCGCTGTTGGGATTGCGGCGGTCGATGATGTAACTACCCTCGGGGGTTTTTCCGTCGCCTTCCTTTTCCTTGTCACCTAGAGGCGCGAACCCCAAATCAACGCCGTAAGCCTGCAGAACGGAGTCGTTGTGAAACAAAAGCAATTGGCGCTGCTCCTTGAGAATCACGACGCGCGTGACTTGTGGCCCGTCATAGGTTTTGAATTTTGAGCAGCCTGTCAGGATAACCGCAGCAAGTCCGACGAGAAAAATTTTAGCTATAAGGCGCATGGCGGTTTCCGAATTGTCTGGCACAGGTTAGTCGCGAACTTTCAAATGCCTGCCGATCCATTTGATATAGCGTCATAATAGGGCTTTTTCGTGTCATTGCGCGACCAAATCAGAACCCGGGCTTTCGAACAGGGCTTCCACAATCGGGCATTCGGGTACGTCGCCACTGCTGCATTCGGCTGCCATGTCGCTCAGAACTGATTCGAGCTTGATCAGGCTGCGAATTTTGGCCCGGACCTGATCAAGATGATCGACAGTTATTTCGTGTACATCGGCACAGCTGATGTCGTCGCGATCGACCATCGTCAGTAACGTTTTTAACTCTTCTATGCTGAAACCGATCTCGCGCCCGCGTTTAATGAAAAACAGCCGTTTTAGTTGTTCATGATTGTATTGCCGGTGCCCACCGCCTGTGCGGTCGGGTTTGGGCATCAATGCGATTCGTTCGTAATACCGAACAGTTTCTATGTGCACGCCGGTTTCATTGGACATCGCGCCAATCGAGTAGCCTCGCGATTTCGTTACTACGGCCATCAAAATTATCCTTGTATCTGTAGTAACTACAGACATTAGACCGAGAAAAGAGTTTCTGTAAATGGGGATAACTGTCTATGTCCGCTCAAAGCAACGTGATCGACCCGGAAAAAATTGATCCGGAAAAAATGGAATTAGGCACAAAAGTGGCCACCGCCGGTGGTCTTCTTGGCGCGCTGGCCATGACGTCATGCTGTATTTTGCCGCTGGTTTTATTCAGTCTAGGAATAACCAGTGCATGGATCGGCCGACTGGGCGCGCTTTATCAATACAAGTGGTACTTTTTCGCATTTGCCGGTGCGTCGCTCATCTACGGTTTTTGGAAAGTGTACCAGCCGCAGGGACAGGACTGCGCCGACGGAGCCGCCTGCGCGCGACCGGTAAATAAGGTGTTCATGAAAATTTCGCTGTGGAGCGCAACCGTTATCATATTGGCCGCATTGGCCTTTCCTTATCTCACCCCATATTTTCTGGGCTACTAAGAAGTGGAACCTACTATGAAAAAGCTGATATTCACATTCGGACTCGGGCTGTTGACCGCAGAGGCCGCCTGGGCAGACGAGCAGAAAGTCCGCATAGAGGTCAGTGGTCTGTACTGCCCCTCGTGCAAATATATCGCCGGTGAAGCCATGCAGATGGTTGAAAGCGTCGAGATCCTTGATGCTGTTGTTGCCGAAGACGGCGAAACGGCGGTTTATATCGTGTCTTATGACGACGCGGTGACGGACCCAAAGGAAATCGCAGAGTGGACCCTGATGTTCGGCTATCCGTCCCAGGTTCTTACCGGCGACGGAACAAGTTCCTAACATTTAATGGGCGGAAAGCCATCCGCGCGGTTTACCGGCCTATCCGTAAAGCCCGGCTTAATCCACTGATTCAAGGATATACTGGATGAAAGACAAGTTGCTGGCCTTTGGGGTCGTTGGTTCTGTGCTCGCCGCTTTGTGCTGCTTCACCCCTTTTTTGGTCGTACTTTTGGGCATAGTCGGATTGTCGGCCATTGTTGGATGGCTTGATTACGTTTTGTTTCCGGCACTTTTTGTCTTTGTCGGGCTGACCATCTATGCCCTGATACGACGTGCGAAAAACGAATCCAATGAACCCGAGACAGAAAGCTGATCAATGTCTGACACACCCACCCAAAGAGTTAACGGCGTCTACGATCTGGCTGTCATCGGAGCCGGTTCCGCCGGTTTTTCAGCCGCAATCACGGCGGCTGATGACGGCGCGCGCGTGGCGCTTATCGGCCACGGCACCATTGGCGGCACCTGCGTAAACGTGGGGTGCGTACCCTCCAAGGCAATGATCCGCGCCATGGATACCCTTCATGTGGCCAAAGTTGCGCAGCGCTTTAACGGTGTGTCGGCCAATGCCGAGGTCACCGACTGGCAGGCCGTCATTCGCCAGAAACAGGCGTTGGTCGACGAGCTGCGCGCCGCCAAATACATCGACGTTCTTCCCAGCTATAATTCCATTGCCTATCTCAAAGGTCAGGCGTCTTTTACCGGCGACGGAAAGTTGACGGTCGCCGGAAACCATGTAGACGCGGCCAAAGTCATTATCGCCACCGGTTCGCGCCCGCACATCCCCGAAATTCGCGGGCTGGACAGCGTTGAACACCACGACAGCACATCTATTTTGGAACTGGAAGAATTGCCGAAATCACTGCTCGTGATGGGCGGCGGATACATTGGCGTGGAACTGGCACAAATGTTTACCCGCGCCGGAGTTGCCGTCACGATTGTGACCCGAAGTGGATTGCTGCCCGGGGCAGAGCCGGAGGTCAGCGCGGCGTTGACTGATTACTTCAGGGATGAAGGCGTCACCGTTTTGCACGGGCTGACCTACGATAGTGTTGCTGAAATCGATGGTCAGATTCAATTGTCCGTGACCGCCGACGGTCGGCCCAAGACCGTCAGCGCCGACAAGCTTTTGCTGGCGACCGGACGCCTGCCCAACGCAGACGGTCTGGGTTTGGCAGAGGCGGACATCGCAACGAATGGCCGTGGCGGAATCGCGATTGATGCGCATATGCGCACATCGCGCAAAGGTGTCTATGCGGCGGGTGACGTGACCGGGCAGGATCAGTTTGTCTATATGGCTGCATACGGGGCCAAAATCGCGGCAAAGAATGCCATGAACAGCGATTCTTTGAGTTACGACAATGACGTTGTGCCGTCCGTGGTGTTTTGTGACCCACAAGTCGCGAGCGTCGGCCTGACGGAAGTGCAGGCGAAAAACGCTGGATTTGAGGTTAAGACGTCTGTGCTGGGTCTTGAAAATGTGCCGCGCGCGTTGGCGGCCCGCGACACAAGGGGCCTGATCAAGCTGGTGGCCGACAGCGTGACCAAAAAGTTGTTGGGCGCGCATATCCTGGCGCCCGAAGGATCGGACAGTATCCAGACTGCAGCCATGGCGATCAAGGCGGGGATGACCTATGAGGATCTGGGAGCCATGATTTTCCCCTATCTTACAACTGTCGAGGGGCTGAAACTGGCCGCGCAGACGTTTGACCAGGACGTGTCCAAACTGTCTTGTTGCGCAGGATAATGTCAGCGGATTAAGCCGACAATGCCGTGGAAATAACCGCGTTCAGTCTGTTTCTTATACCCGTCGGGAATCGGTCGCGCTTTTCATCGCGATGCGGGTGGTCGTAACGGGGTTATTCGGAGCCGCGATCGCCTATTTGGGTATCGCTACCGTTGTTGGCGTTTCCGGCGTGGCCGCCGGTGCATCGCCGGGTGCCATGCGGCCCTGGTCACCGGCAACTTCCGCCTCGATCTCTGCTTTGCTTTTGCGCGCCCTTTCCGTCGCCGATTTTAATTGGCCGCAGGCGGCCATGATGTCTTCGCCGCGCGGGCGGCGTACCGGTGACGCATACCCCGCGTTGTGCACGATGTCCGAAAAGGCACGAATGCGGTTGTTGGACGACCGTTCATAGGGCGCGCCGGGCCACGGATTGAACGGGATCAGGTTGACCTTGGCGGGAATGCCGCTGATCAGCTCCATCAGGCGGTAAGCGTCGGCGTCGCTGTCGTTGATGCCCTTAAGCATTACATATTCAAAGGTAATGCGTTCGGAATTGGACAGGCGCGGATAATCCCGCAGCGCTTGCAACAGAGCGGCGATATTCCAGCGTTTGTTGATCGGCACCAGCGTGTTGCGCACTTCATCTGTGGTGGCGTGAAACGACACGGCGATCATGCAGCCGATTTCATCACCGGCGCGGGCGATTTCCGGCACCACGCCGGACGTCGACAGCGTAATGCGGCGGCGCGACAGTGCAATTCCCTCGGCGTCCATCGCGATTTTCATGGCGTCGCGCACCGCGTCAAAATTATAAAGCGGCTCGCCCATGCCCATCAGGACGATATTGGATAAAAGTCGCGATTCATCGTTGGGATTGCGTCCGGGCGCGGGCCATTCGTCCAGATCATCGCGGGCGATCAGAATTTGACCGACGATTTCTGCGGGCGTCAGATTGCGCACCAGTTTTTGCGTGCCGGTATGGCAAAACGAACAGGTCAGCGTGCAGCCGACCTGCGACGAGACACACAACGTGCCACGGGTTTCTTCGGGAATATAGACCGTCTCGACCTCGTGACCGCCTTTGACCCGCAACAAATACTTGCGTGTGCCGTCGCTTGACACTTGTTTTGTGACGATCTCGGGTCGCGTCAGGGTGAAATGATCGTCCAGGGCAGCGCGGTAATCCTTGGCCAGATTGGTCATTTCGGCGAATGTCCTTACGCCTTTCTGGTATATCCATTGCCAGATTTGCCCGCTGCGCATTTTGATCTGTTTTTCGGGCGTGCCGAGACCCGCCAATTCAGCCGAAAGTTCAGCGCGGGTCAGGCCGATCAGGTTGGGTTTGGACGGTGCCCCGTCTTGTCTGGGAACGGTCAGAACATCGGGCGCAATGGGACGTGCGGGGTTCATCTGGGTCACTTTGAATTGAAAGCGCCGCAATACAGCAAATTTTTGCCTGGGTGAAGCGCTATTGCCCGCCGCCGCAACGCTTTTCGGCTTCGGCCAGTGCGGCAGTAAAGCCCAACAGCGAAAACGTGTCCTCGGTACGCGTGCCGCGCGACGATATCGCCGTAAGAATGGCCGAAGCACCCCGCTGCATTGACGTCGATATTTTACGGTCTTCTTCAGGAGACGCAGGCCACGACCATTCACCTTCGACAAACAACTCAAAGCTGGCCGAACCGATTTTCATGTTGACGGTGGTGCCCTCTTTGATGGGATAGCCACCCGTAAAACTTATTTCTCCGGACACATTTGTACCGGGACGAAAAGACACAAACAGCAGAATATCGCTGCGATTCACTGCAACAACTTTACCGTCTTTGGTGTTCACCGTGCTTTTAGGGCTCGAGACTATCCAGCATTCGGTCGGGTTGTCTTCGACAAAAACGCTCCAGTCGGTTTTGGCGTCGACACGGTTGGTGGATTCCTGTGCGACCGTGGGCAACGCCAATCCGGTCAGCGCCAGCGTCAGGATTCCGGTCAAAACTTTTGCATATGTTTTCATTCTACTCTCAGCCTCCAGCTGACGCGCCTCGTACTGTCGCTTACGGTTCCATTGTCTGGAACTCTGGACTTTGTGGCCTGCATAATAATACCTGTAAACCCAGTGTAACGTAGAAATCACGTCTTTTTCCAGCCCCTTTGCGGAATTCCGCGCAAGATTGGTCAAATGGCGGCAAAATCGGGGAAAATATGGCGCAGGCAGAAATATTGGCAGAGATTTGGCGGGGGGATATTCTGGAAAGCGTCCACAGTGGCCACGCGGTGATCTGCACGTTCAGCGGCGACATTGTTGCCGCCTGGGGAAATCCTGACAAAGTTATTCTGCCGCGCTCGGCGTGCAAAATGATTCAGGCAATTCCCCTGGTGGAAAGCGGCGCGGCAGAGGCTTTTGGACTGAAAGTCGAACATCTGGCACTGGCCTGTGCGTCACATCAAGGCGCAGCTATGCACACGGACCGCGTGACGCAATGGCTTGCTGACATCGGTTTCGATGACAGCGACTTGCGGTGCGGTGCTCAGGAGCCAAGTGATATCGTAGCCCGCGATCTGTTGATCAAAGAGGTAAGCTTACCTTGTCAGATGCATAACAATTGCTCCGGCAAGCACACGGGTTTCCTGACGTTGGCGCGGCACCTTCACGCGGGTCCGGAGTATATCGACATCGACCATCCGGTGCAGGTGGCGGTGCGTGAAGTTTTTGAAGACCTGACCGGTACAAGTTCGCACGGCTTTGCCATTGACGGGTGTTCGGCGCCAAATTTCGCCACGACGCTGCACGGGTTGGCGCGTGCCATGGCCAAAATGGCGGCGGGCGAAACCGGCAGCAGGGTGCGCGATCTGGCGGCTGCGCGGTTGGTGGCGGCGATGGCACGGCAACCGGAACTGGTGGCGGGCACAACGCGGGCCTGCACCGAACTGATGCAGGCCATGGGCGGCATGGCGTCGATCAAGACCGGTGCCGAGGGCGTATTCGTAGCGATATTACCCGGCGCGCGGTTAGGCGTTGCGATCAAGATTGAAGACGGTGCAACGCGGGCGGCTGAATGCGCCATTGCTGCGCTTTTGGTACGACTTGGTGTGGCCGACGCCGACCATCCGCTGGTGCGCAAACGGTTGCAGCCTACGCAGATCAATCGTGCCGGACGTGAAGTTGGGTTTATCCGCCCCGGTGAAGCACTTTGGCAGGGCGGCACGCCACTGTGATCAGGCCCTTGAAGCCGGTGGCGTCGCTGTCTATTCAGGCGATATTCGCGTACCTCTGAAATTCGAAAGACAGTTATGGCCTCTGCATCGACGCTTTACGACAAAATCTGGGACGCGCATGTGGCGCACAAGGCGGACGACGGCACTTGTTTGCTTTATATCGACCGCCATCTGGTTCACGAAGTCACGTCGCCGCAGGCCTTTGAGGGGTTGCGCATGGCGGGGCGCAAGGTGCGCGCGCCGGGTCAGACCATTGCCGTGCCCGATCACAACGTGCCAACCACGCTTGATCGTGCCAAGGGCATTGAAAACGAAGAAAGCCGCATCCAGGTCGAAGCTTTAGATAAAAACGCTCGCGATTTCGGGCTGGTCTATTATCCGGTTGAAGACGTGCGGCAGGGGATTGTCCATATTGTCGGGCCGGAACAGGGCTGGACCTTGCCGGGCATGACCGTAGTGTGCGGCGACAGCCACACGGCCACGCACGGTGCATTCGGTGCACTGGCGCACGGGATTGGTACGTCAGAGGTTGAACACGTTCTGGCGACGCAAACGCTGATTCAGAAAAAATCACTGAATATGAAGGTAGAGATCACCGGCAAACTCAGCCCCGGTGTGACCGCCAAGGATATTACCATGGCGGTGATTGGTGCCACGGGCACGGCTGGTGGAACCGGTTACGTTATTGAATATTGCGGCAAAGCGATCCGTGATCTGACCATGGAAGGCCGCATGACCGTGTGCAACATGGCGATCGAAGGCGGCGCGCGGGCAGGTTTGATTGCGCCGGATCAGGTAACATTTGACTATGTAATGGGCCGACCCCATGCGCCCAAAGGCGCGATGTGGGAGGCCGCGCTGACCTATTGGAAAACGCTGTTCAGCGATGAAGACGCTCATTTTGACAAAGCTCTGGTGATCAGGGGCGAAGACATTGCGCCGCTGGTTACATGGGGCACTTCACCCGAGGATGTATTGCCAATCACCGCGGTTGTGCCCGATCCGTCGCATTTTGACGGAGGCAAGGTCGATGCCGTATCGCGGGCGCTTGATTACATGGGCCTGACGCCGGGTCAGAAACTGACAGACGTCGCGATTGATACTGTGTTTATCGGGTCGTGCACCAACGGCCGGATCGAGGATTTACGGGCCGCAGCGGCGGTGTTGAAAGGCAAAAAGATCAAGGACGGGTTGCGGGCGATGGTGGTTCCCGGCTCGGGGCTTGTGCGCGCGCAGGCCGAAGAGGAAGGTCTGTCCGACATCTTTATCGACGCGGGATTTGAATGGCGGTTGGCGGGCTGTTCCATGTGTCTGGCCATGAACCCAGACCAGTTAGCCCCCGGCGAACGTTGCGCCGCCACGTCAAATCGCAATTTTGAAGGTCGGCAGGGTCGCGGCGGGCGCACACACCTGTGCTCACCCGCCATGGCGGCAGCGGCGGCGGTGACAGGACATCTGACCGACGTCCGTGAATTTGCCTGAAGAGACGGCTAAACTGCCTCTTTGGGTAATCAGAATATCTTGGCGATATAACCGCCGTGAACCCAGCCATTCAGTCCCGGCACAAGCCCGTCTTCCGGCGCCGGCACATTGACTACAGTAATAAACGCCCAATCACCCAGACGATTTTCGACACTGACTGTCGTGCCCTTAGGCAGTGATTCCGGCGGGACGATACGCTCGGCGTCGGTGCTGGGATGGCCCCGCAAATTGAGACGGCTGGCGGTCACTATGTGGTCGCCACCGTTTGGAGCGACATTGGACTCTTCGCCCAACATGTCCTTGAACGATTGTTGAGGAAACGCCGGACCGGGGTCTGTTTTCCAGCCACGGTTGTCGATTTCCTCGTGGGTGATGATATCGCGGATGTCGTATTTGTTGATGATTGCCAGCGTTATGGCGCGCCCTGTCGCCAGTTGGGCCTCGGTATAGACCGGCCACGCATAGGTGCCCGACCCGACAATAGGATGTTTGGCCAGAATAAAACCACCGTGATCGTTTAATTGGTCTTCCGTACGTCGGTTGCCCGCGTCGTCCACCCAGGCACCGTCGCCTGTCGGTTTCATAAACCCCGGATTGACGAATTCGAGCCCAATCGCATGACTGTTCAAATCCGCGATATTGCCGTATCTTGATGGCCCCGCGTGCCACGCACGGCGGTTAAAAGCCGCAATTTGCCACGCCGCGCCGTCCAGGTCGATCACCATATGGGCCGACGAACCCTGGTTTGACGTGCCTCCGGCCGCGCCCAAAAGCCAGTTGCGCGCGCCGGTGCCGCTCCAGCCTGCGGTATAATGGTTGACGATAAATCGCGGGGTGATAGCTCCGGAACTAAGATTACTTGTTGACTTATACCAAATAGAATCAATGCGGTGATTTTTGACTTCCATCGTAATTCTCCTATAAATATATCCTGAAAAAATGGGCGTAATTCAAAGATTTTCGCCGAGGTTGTGGGCCGAGTCAAATCAATATTCACAACACATTCGAAGACTAAAGCAGGGTTCTTTCAATTGCCCACCATGCGCCGGTCAGGCCGATGACGGTGGACGCCGGGATGGTGATGTACCGACGGTACCAGGTTTTGCGGCCAAACCAGAGGCCCACCGCCAAAAAAGCCACCGTGATGACTGCTAGCTGGCCCAGTTCCACGCCGACATTGAACGATATCAGCCCGACAATGAAACGGGTCGGTTCAAGTCCTATTCCGCCGAGAACCGACGCAAATCCGAGGCCATGCAAAAGCCCGAACATGAAAACAATCGCCAAGCGCCGCTTGGACATTTGGCCACCGATAATATTTTCGACCGCCACGTAGGTAATTGAAATGGCGATCAGCGGTTCGACAATCGAGGACGGAATTGAAACGACCCCAAGGCTGGCGGCCGCAAGCGTAACAGTATGCGCCAGCGTGAAACTGGTGACCTGTGCCAAAAGTGGTCTAATATTCAACGAAAAGAAAAACAGTCCCAACACGAAAAGGATATGGTCCAAACCCTTGGGGACAATGTGCTCGAACCCAATGACGGTATAGCGGGCAATGACTTTGGAGGTTGCTTCCGTTTCGATCTCGTCGCGTGGCAAAGGGGTGCTGAGTTCGCCGTCTTTCAGGTACCCTGCATAGGCGTCTTCACCACCGCCGGTCTGACGCAGGATCAGCGGGCCAAAATCCTTGTCCCAGCCGATAGTGACCTTGCTGTTTCCGGGCGACAACGGCGTGCGAATCGTCAGGATCGATTCGCGTGGCAGATTGATGTCTCCGACTTCGGGGATTTGCAGCGACAAAATTTCCGGAACGAGAAGACGGCCATTTGTTCTGAACACAAAGCCCGCCTGAATCTGTGGCCACGCGTCCCTGAATGCGGCCTCCAGCGTGGCAGGGTCCGTGCCGCGCAATGCGTCGTGGCGGGCGGCCAGCGGTGAATCGTTGGTATTGGCAAGTTCCGACAGTTTCATTCCAACAATCAGCGGCTCGATCGGCAGCGATACGCTAAAAGTCACCGAGTCCCCAGCTACGGTCACGTCTGCAACGGCGGGTTGGATTTCGTGGGCTTGTGCGGTCACGATAGGTTGGGTTGACAACAACGCCGCGCACAGCAGAAAACCAACAATAATCTTTCGAAGGATTTTGCCCATGTCGGCCCGAATGAAGTTCACTTGTTTGATCGGTTGTATTGTCGTGTTTTTGTCCGCGCCGCTGGCTTATTCGCATGAATTCTGGATATCACCCGAGCGTTATAATGTCAGAGAAGGCGAAAGTATAGTTGCGGCCATCCGTGTGGGGATCAAATTTTCCGGATCGGATCTTTCCTATTTTCCCGGTCGGTTTGAACGCTTTGATATAGTAACCGCCGACGGAATTCAGCGGGTTCAAGGCGTGTTGGGAGATCGACCGGCACTTGATCAGACCAGCGTTGTGACGGGCATAAACATATTGGTACATGAGACCAAAGACTCGAACTTGAAGTATAAGTCGTTGGAACAGTTCACGAATTTCGTAACCCACAAAGATTTTTCCGGGGTGCTCGCACGGCACGCGGCGCGTGGATTGCCCGATTTTGGGTTTTCCGAATCCTATCGCCGGTTTGCGAAATCACTGGTAACGGTTGGAGACACCAAAGGTGCAGATCGCGAAGTGGGATTACGTACGGAAATCGTCGCGCTTGAAAATCCCTATGCGGGCGAGGCGCGCAGTCAGCTGCCGATCTTGGTGTTGTATGAGGGTGCGCCACGCGTAAATGCCCAAATCGAGGTGTTCGCCAAGGACGACCAAGGCGATGTGGAAGTTGCGTTCTATCACACCAACGATCAGGGGCAGGCGGTGATCGACGTCCATGCGGGGCGCGAATATTTGGTGGACGCGGTTGTCATGCGCGACACCGGAAACGATGACATCGAAAAAGGGCCGGTGTGGGAATCGCTTTGGGCGTCTCTGACGTTCAAACTGCCCTGAGATTGTGCTGATGGCGGCGCTTGTTTTCGTCAGTGGGGTGAATTAAGACCGAATTGAAATCGACGGGGCCAGCTATGGAAAAGTTCAACAAATTATCCGGAATTGCAGCCCCGATGCCGTTGATTAATATCGACACCGATATGATCATTCCCAAGCAGTTTCTGAAGACCATCAAACGTTCGGGGCTTGGTGCGAACCTGTTCGACGAAATGCGTTTTGACGGTGACGGCAACGAAATCGCTGACTTCGTGCTGAACAGACCCGCCTATAGAAACGCGGAAATCATCGTGGCCGGTGACAATTTTGGCTGCGGATCATCGCGCGAACATGCACCGTGGGCATTGCTTGATTTCGGGGTGCGCTGCGTGATCTCCACCAGTTTTGCAGACATCTTTTACAGCAATTGCTTTAAGAACGGCATTTTGCCGATCGTACTGCCACAAGCGGCGGTTGACGCACTGATGGAAGATGCCGAACGCGGGGCCAACGCGCGGGTCACCGTGGATCTGGAAAGCCAGACTGTATCGGGCAGCGACGGATCGATTTACACGTTCGAGATAGACAATTTCAAAAAGCATTGTCTGCTGAACGGGCTGGACGATATCAGCCTGACGCTGGAAAAAGCCGCGGCGATTGCGCGATTCGAGCGCGCACACAACCAAAACACGCCGTGGGTTTGACCTGCGACCCGCGTTAATTTCGGAAAATCCAATCATTTGATGCAAACTGGAAACACTTTGTATCCGTTTTAGCAATAATTTCGTGCAGACTCTTCAAGGGCTTGACGAATTTTGGCCAATAAAGGCAGAATTGCGGCAGAAATGAGGCACCCCGATGTTCGACCTTCGGGGACATAATTGGAACAGGGTTTGGCAATGTATCAAACCCGGCCATGTTGAGGTTTGAACGCTGTGATTACCCAGCTATTTGGCGCGTTCGTTCGCGCGATACTTGTGGCGCTGTTGGTCGCGACACCGTCCTTGATTCTTCCGGGCGCCAGCAACGCGTCGTTGGAGCTATCGATGATATTTGCGCTGATCGGTGCGGCAATTGTGCTGTTCGAATATGGCTCTTCGCACCCGGGTCTGGTCGAATTCAGATTTGCCCCGCCCTTTAATCGAATTCGGTTTTTGTCGTTGTTTTTATCGGTTCTTTTGATGGCGATCATGTTGCGTGGAGACGTGACAGGGGGGGATTTCACACGCACCGTCGTGGTTGCGGGCGATGCGATCGGGCGCGCCATGGATTTCCCATTTTCACCGGTCACTATTCTGACGAAATTGCTGGCTCATGACGGCGGTGCTTCGCAGGAGTCTGCGATTCGATCCGCTGCCGGCATAAGTTACGCCGTGTCTTTGTTGTCGCTGGCGATCTTTGCAATTGTAATTCGGGTGCTGTCGTGGCCGTTGGGGCGGGGAAATTTCAATGTCTGGGTAAATTTGCCCACATTTGACCCTGCATCGACGAACGACGTGGAAAACCGGTTAACACGCGACGCACGCGTTAATATTATCTTTGGATTTACCCTGCCATTCTTGGTGCCGATGGCGGCCTCCTTGTCGAAGTCGTACTATGACTTTGGCGCAGTAGGCAGCCATCAGACCTTGATCTGGATGGTATCGGTATGGGCTTTTTTACCGGCAAGCCTGTTCATGCGCGGCCTGGCTTTGGGCAAAATCGCGCGGTTGATCCGCCGCAAACGTGCAGCGCTCAACGCACCAAACGTATCGGACTTTGCGCCGGTCTGATTTTACTGCTGACCGGTGCTCCTGCGTTTGCCGAAGGCTTTCGTATCGCCACTTTCAACGCGTCACTGGGACGCAAAGGACCGGGCTTGCTGGTGCGTGACCTGGCTGGCAGAAAGGATGCGCAGATTTCAGCGGTCGTGGCGATTGTCGCGCGCATCCAGCCCGATATTTTACTGCTCAATGATTTTGACTATGATTATGGCGGCGTTGCGCTGGATCTGATGGCCGGTCTGCTCGCACAAGCGGGTGTAGATTTCCCGTACCTTCTCGCGCTGCCGCCAAACGCCGGTCTGCAATCCGGCGTCGATCTGGACGGCGACGGACAGGTTGGCGGGGCGGGCGACGCACAGGGGTACGGTGGCTTTTATGGTCGTCAAAGTATGGCGATCCTGTCGCGGTATCCTTTTGACGCGCAACAAACACGCGATTTTTCCACACTGCTATGGAAAGATTTTCCCGATAACAGCATTGGCAACGACTGGCCGTCGGGAATTTTGAAAGTCCAGCGACTGTCGTACAAAGGGCACTGGGACGTCCCCGTCAACCTCCCGGACGGGCGGCGCTTGCATGTGCTTGCAGCCCACGCGTCACCGCCGGTTTTTGACGATGCGCGAAACATCAACGGCGCGCGCAACCGCGACGAAATCCGGTTTTGGCGCCTGTACCTGAACGGTGTGGCATTGGGCGGTTATGGACCGCGTACCGATGAACCGTTTGTCATTCTTGGCGATTTGAACGCCGACGTTGCGGATGGCGAGGGTGATCACCGGGCTATTAAGGCGCTGATAAGTCATCCTCTGGTCAGGGATGCCCGGCCTGCAAGCAGAGGCGCAGTAATCGCTGCACAAGCTCAGGGCGGTGGTAATCTCAGACAATTGTCGCCTGCCGCGCTGGACACGGTCGATTGGGATGAACGCCGCACGCCCGGAAACATGCGGGTGGATTATGTGCTGCCTTCGGCTGACCTGAAAGTCACAAGCGCCGGCGTTTTCTGGCCAGCGCCTGATGAAGACGGATTTGAACTGATTGGATCAAGTGGTGACGTGGCTTCGCACCATCGGCTTGTCTGGGTGGACATCGAGTGACACGGCGTTTGCGACCGCCACTTGTGCGTTTGTGGCCTTGAAGCCCGGCAGCAGGCGCTTGAATTTGGCGCCGTTCAGGTGGTGCGGTTTGTTCCAGAGATAGGACATTTCAACCAGCCGCGCACCCATGGCCCAGAATGGCGAAATCAGGCGAATGGGCAGCCACGACATGGTTTTCAACCTGACCGGATGCCCAACGGCATTCTGAACGAGCGCGTGAATATCCGTGCCGCTCAAGGTGTACCCAGGGAAGGGGACGTCCTCAAAGTTGGCCAGTTCGGCCCGTTGGTTCGCCAGCATGACAACCGCACGCGCCATATCGGGCAGATAGGCCCAGGCGTGGGGAATGTCAGTGCGCCCGGGATAGGTAAACACTCCCTTGTCCAGCTTCTTGGTCATGATCAGGTCGAACCAATTGCCGCTGGCTTGGGTGTCGATAAAATCACCGGCGCGCAAGACGATTGTCGGCACACCGGATCGTTTCAGCGCAGACTCCATTACAATGCGGATTTTACCCAATGTGTTGACCGCTGCGTGCGATGTGTTTTCGTCAAAATTTTGCGGCGCGGTTCGTCCAAAATTATATACATTTCCGGGCATGATCACCGTGGCACCCGATGATTTCGCGGCGGCGATGATCTTTTTTGTCAGGACCGGCACCTGTTCAGCCCAGTCGGTATAAACGGGGTTCCAGCCGTTCAGAATGACGTCGGCGCCTTTGGCTTTGTCGATCAGATTGTCGTTTTCGCGGTCAAACGTGCGGACGGTCCAGCCAGCGGATTTGAAGGCTGTCGCGCAATTGCGGCCAAACCGGCCGGACGCTCCAAGTACAAGTACGGTATTTGTCATGACGATTTCCTTTGCTTGTCAGATGCGACAATATACTTTCCATTCTGTATGGAAATCGCCTATACGCGCATGGTGCGTATTCAATAATGAATGGGGTTGGTATGGAGCAATTTGACTGGTCGCTCGTGCGGTGTTTTCTGGCGGTGGCTGATAAAGGGTCATTTTCGGCCGCCGCAAAGGTGTTGAATATCAGCCAGCCAACGATCGGGCGAAAAATTCAGCAGTTGGAAAATCAACTGGGCGTACAGTTGTTTCAGCGCGAAACGCACGGGCAATCACTGACCGAACAAGCCGGGTCGTTGATCGCGAACGCACGTCTCATGAAAGAAGCAGCGGCGCGCATTTCGATGGCGGCAGACGGGCAGACCGAGAGTCTGTCGGGTGTGGTGCGGATCACCGCCAGTGTCATCGTCTCACATTACATGTTGCCATCAATTCTGGCGGGTATCAGACGCGCAGAGCCAGAGATTGAACTAGAACTCAGCCCTTCAGACAGCACAGAAAACCTGTTGTTTCGAGAGGCAGATATCGCCGTGCGCATGTACCGTCCGACGCAGCTTGACGTCATTGCGCGCAAAGTTGGAAAACAGAGCTTTGGCATGTTCGCCACAAAAGATTACCTGAACGATCGCGGTAGACCGGAAACGATCGAAGAGTTGCTTGCCCACGAGCTTATCGGTTTTGACCGTTCGGAAGATTTGATCGCAGGTATGAACGCCCAAGGTTTTCCCGCGAACCGTTCGAGTTTCGGCATTCGTTGCGATAACCAGACCGTTTACCGCGAACTGATTGGCGCCGGTTGCGGAATCGGTGTATCTGCACTTGGCATCGTTGATTTCGATCCGAACGTTGAACGCGTTTTGACTTGGCTGGAAATCCCCGAACTGCCAATTTGGTTGACCGCACATGCAGCGCTGAAATCGTCGCCGCGTATACGCAGAGTCTATGACTTGCTGGCGGATGGGTTGCGGCAATCGACAGGTTAATGCGCACTGCTTGACGCTCTGACGGGGCCAAGATAGGTCCAGCATGATCACACGAAAAAAGGCTCGCATTATGTCCAATCCCACGTTGCTTATACTTGCCGGCGACGGCATTGGCCCCGAAGTCATGAACGAGGTCAAAAAGGTCATTGGTTGGTTTGAATCCAGGCGTGGCCTGACATTTGATGTGTCTGAGGATCTGGTCGGTGGCTCCGCCTATGACGCGCATGGTGTGCCGTTGCACGACGACACAATGGCGACTGCGCAAAAGGTTGATGCGGTTTTGCTGGGTGCGGTCGGCGGGCCAAAATACGATGGCCTTGATTTCAGCGTCAAACCCGAACGGGGTCTGTTGCGGTTGCGCAAAGAAATGGACTTGTTTTCCAACCTGCGCCCGGCCCAGTGCTTTGACGCGCTGGCGGATTTTTCGTCGCTGAAAAAGGATGTGATTTCGGGTCTTGATATCATGATCGTACGCGAACTGACGTCGGGTATATATTTTGGCGAACCCAGAGGCATTATGGACGACAACGAAGGCGGTCGGGTCGGGATCAACACTCAGCGCTATACAACCGACGAAATTCGCCGGGTGGCACGATCTGCTTTCGAATTGGCACGAAAGCGCGACAATCGCGTTTGTTCGATGGAAAAAGCCAACGTCATGGAAAGCGGCATTCTTTGGCGCGAAGAAGTACAATGGGTGCACGACGCCGAGTACCCCGATGTTGAGCTGAGCCACATGTACGCGGACAACGGTGGTATGCAACTGGTGCGCGCACCCAAACAGTTTGACGTGATCGTCACGGATAACCTGTTTGGCGATATGTTGTCCGACGTGGCGGCGATGCTGACGGGGTCTTTGGGAATGCTGCCATCGGCGTCATTGGGCGCACCAATGGCCAACGGTCGCCCCAGGGCGATGTACGAACCCGTGCATGGGTCTGCTCCGGATATTGCCGGTCAGGGACTGGCCAATCCCTGTGCCTGCATCCTGAGTTTCGCCATGGCGCTGCGGTACTCGTTCGATCAGGGAGGCGAAGCCACAAGACTGGAAGCTGCGGTTGAACGCGTACTGGCCGACGGGATACGCACGGCTGACCTGCTGCCAAGCAGCGACGCCAAAGCGGCGACAACCACTGAAACGGGTGACGCAATCCTGACGGCGCTGGAGCGGAGTCTGGACATCTGAGAAACCTGTCTTCGAAAATCAGAGTTAGATCAAACCTAAACGGCGCGCTGTTCGGGTTGTTGGGCTTTGCTCTGTTTGCCAGCCACGACGCCGTGATCAAATCGCTGGGCGGCCAGTACGCGGTGTTTCAGATCGTTTTTTTTGCCACGCTATTTTTCTTTCCTCTTTTGATCATTCTATTGGTGACGGATACGACCAGCGGTAATCTGATTCCAAAAAACCCCAAGTGGATAGCGGCGCGCGTGCTGGCGTCGGTCATCGCGACGCCGTCGATTTTTTATGCTTTTACCAAGCTGGAACTGGCTGAAGTTTATACACTGTTGTTTACAACGCCATTGTGGGTGACGGCCATGTCGGTGCCGGTCTTGCGGGAAAAAGTAGGCATAAGACGCTGGGGTGCGGTGTTGGTAGGATTTGCCGGAGTGCTGGTCGTTCTGCACCCGGGTAGCATCGATTTTTCCTTTGCGCATTTCGCGGCGCTTGTAGGGGCGTTTGGCGCAGGCTTCGTTTTTATCACCATGCGCAAAATCGGCAATGCCGAGCGCACGCAGGTATTGATGATTTATCAGGCTTTGGCGATGATCGTGTTCATGGGGCTGTTGATGGCGCCGCAGTACCGGCCAATGGCACTGCCTGACATGGTGTCGATCATGGTTCTTTCGGCGCTGGGGTTTTGCGGAATGCTGGCGATGATCGCCGCCTATCGCCGGGCGGGTGCGGCCGTTGTTGCGCCCATGCAGTATTCGCAGTTGATCTGGGCCACAGTTTTCGGTGTGTTGTTTTTTGCGGAAACGCCCGATCGCCGTGTTTTTATCGGAGCGGCAATTATTATATCCAGTGGCATGTTTATCCTGTGGCGCGAGCACCGGCTTACACCGACGTAACGGCGTGGCATCGCTGATCGCTCTGGAGACTTAAATCTAATTGATCTAGGTTTCTGAAATGACCACCGTCACCTTTTTTCTTAACCTGTTTGGTGCGACGATGTTGCTGCTGTTTGCGGTGCGCATGGTCCAAACGGGGATCGAGCGATCGATGGGCCCCAGTTTTCGGCGCATTATCACCGCGCGCAAAGACAGCCTTATCCAGACGGCGGGTGCCGGTCTCATGTTGGCGATTGTTTTGCAAAGCGCCACTGCGGCTGCGCTGCTGACGGCGGGGTTTACCGGTACGGGACTCTTGACGTTTTCCAGTGGATTGGCGGCAGTACTGGGGGCCGATCTGGGATCGGCACTAGTTGTGCAAATCCTGTCGTTCCGCCACGACTGGCTGGTGCCTGTTTTGCTTGGGATTGGCGGCTATCTGTTTGTGAAAACCAGCGGGCGGACGCAAAAACAGGTTGGGCGGATCCTGATGGGCGTTGCGCTGATCCTGATCTCGTTACGTTTTCTCAGCGAAGCCGCGGCGCCGGTTCGGCAAAGCAATTTCATGCCGGCGATGGCCTCTTATCTGGAGGGTGATTTCACCACAGCCTTTATTGTGGGCGCGGTTGTGACGCTTGTATTGCATTCGAGCGTGGCGGCCATTCTGATGATGGTCACGTTCGTTTCTGTTGGTGTCATCCCGTTGCAGGCAGGTGTGTCGATGGTGATCGGCGCCAATCTGGGTAGCGCAGCATTGATGATCTGGTTGTCGCGCGGAATGCCAAACCATGTGCGGTCGGTGCTCTTCGGTAATTTTTTACCGCGCGGGCTGGGTGCGGTGGCGGCGCTGCTGGTCGTTAACCTGACGCCTGTTCTTGGCTATTTGAACGGTTTTCCGGATGGGCAAATTCTGGTGGCGACGCATATCCTGTTCAACGCATTATTGGTTATTGTGGCCTTGCCATGCGTAGGGTTGATAGAAGTTGTACTGCGCGCGGCAATTCCTGATTTGAAGGAGGGGAAAGGCGCTGGTGACGATCTGCGACCCCTGACTGCGCTTGACAGAAATGTCATCGAAAACCCAAAACTTGCGATCGCCGGCGTCACACGCGAAGTCCTGCATATGAGCGAAACCGTCGAAATCATGGCTGATCCCGTTATGGAACTTTATCAAAGCGGCGACTTTGACCAGATCAAAACTTTGCAAAATCTGGACAGAGGCGTGAATAATTCGCTAAGCGATATTCGCCGCTATGTGGCCAGCATTCCCAAAACCAGCATGAGCAAAGAAGAATACCGCCGAACCCGCGATTTAACCGAGTATGCCATCAATCTGGAAACTGCAGGCGATATCATTTGCAAACGCCTGCTGCCTTTGGCTCACACCATGGGGCTAAAGAAATTGCGGTTTTCTGATGATGGCCGCAAAGAACTGGAACGCCTGCACGAACGGGTGATGGCCAATATGCGTCTGGCTTTCAACGTTGTCGTATCCGAAGATCCCGAATCCGCCCGTCTGGTCATGGAAGAAAAGGCCGCAATGGCGATCAAGGAACGTAAAAGCCGCAAACGACATCTGAAGCGCCTGCGTGCCGGATCTGAAGATAGTTTTGAAAGCAGCGATATACATTTGGAAACCCTGCGCGGACTCAAAGATTTGAACTCGCAGATTGCGGCAGTGGCCTATCCGATTTTGTTTCGACGCGGGCAGATGCGCACCTCGCGCCTGATTGACGAAGCAGAAGTTGATGAAGCTTTGGATGAATGACTTTTCATTCCTCTGAGTGCCCGATACGGTTTCGATACGCTGGTTTATGGGGACAGGTGAATGGCTGGGATTCTCACATTTGAAAATCTGAAGAAGCAAGTCGCGGACGGGTCAATAGACACGGTATTGGTTTGTCTCGTGGATATGCAGGGCCGGTTGATGGGCAAGCGGTTTCACGCACGGCACTTCGTTGACAGCGCGTGGCAGGAAACACATTGCTGCAATTACCTGCTTGCTACTGATCTGGAGATGGCCACACCCGACGGCTATACATCGACGTCCTGGCAATCGGGATACGGTGATTATGTAATGAAGCCGGACCTGAGCACATTGCGGCCCGTGCCGTGGCTGGATGGAACAGCAATGGTTCTGTGCGATGTATTGGATCACCATACACACAAAGATGTTCCCCAATCTCCACGCGCCATTCTAAAAAGGCAAATCGCCCGGCTTGACGCGCTGGGCTACACTGCCAAGACCGCGACCGAGTTGGAGTTCTTTTTATTTGAGCGCAGTTTTGATGACATTAGAAAAGACGGATTTCGCGATCTGACGCCGGTCAGCGGGTACAACGAAGACTATCACATTCTGCAGACCACCAAGGAAGAGCACGTCATGCGCCCTGTCCGCAATCATTTGTACGCTGCGGGTATTCCTATAGAAAACAGCAAAGGCGAGGCCGAGGCAGGGCAGGAAGAACTAAATATCCGCTACGGCGAGGCGTTGGATTGCGCTGATTTTCACACGATCGCCAAACACGCTGTAAAGGAAATCGCGTGGGCTAATGGACGTGCCGCCACGTTCTTGGCGAAATGGGACGAAAGCCGCGTCGGCAGCTCATCGCACGTGCATCAATCCTTGTGGAAGGGAGGTAAAAACGCGTTTCATGACCCCAAGGGTGAACATGGCATGTCAGATGTGATGCGCGCGTATATGGCCGGGTTGATCAAATACGCGCCCGATTACACCTATTTTCTGGCCCCCTATATCAACAGCTACAAGCGGTTTCAAAAGGGCAGCTTTGCGCCGACGCGTACAGTGTGGTCGGTCGACAACCGGACCGCCGGATTTCGTTTGTGCGGTGAAAACAGCAAAGCAGTGCGGGTGGAATGTCGGATAGGTGGTTCAGACCTCAATCCCTTTCTGGCGATTGCAGCGCAGATCGCGGCCGGGATCAGGGGAATCGAAGATCAGTTGGTGCTGGACGCGCCATCGCGAGGAGACGCTTACGAAGGCACGTCGGGGACAATACCGGCCAACCTGCGCGATGCCGCCGAATCGCTATCAGGTTCGGATATGATGCGAAAAGCCTTTGGCGCTGATGTGGTCGACCACTACGTTCGTGCAGCGGAATGCGAGATCGAGGCTTTTGCGCGTGTGGTGACCGACCACGAGATAGCGCGCGGCTTTGAAAGGGCTTAAGCGATGGGGCGAACACTGAAATGTATCTCACCCATTGACGGTGCCGTTTACGCCGAGCGTCCCGTTGCCAGTCTACCAAAAGCAAGGAAAGCCATTGAAATGGCGACAAAAGCGCAGTTCGGCTGGGCGGTACGTCCGTTGTCCGAACGCATCGAACTGGTCATGGCGGGGGTCGCGGCCATTGGCGCGCTGAACGATGAAATCGTCCCCGAACTGGCGTGGCAGATGGGCAGGCCGGTTCGGTACGGCGGCGAATTTGGCGGGTTCAACGAACGAGCAACGTACATGGCTGACATTGCCGAAAGCGCGCTGGCACCCTTGATTGTCGAAGACTCTGACACATTTGAACGGCGGATCGAACGCGTGGCGCACGGCATTGTGCTGGTGATCGCGCCGTGGAACTATCCCTATATGACTGCGATCAATACCGTGGCACCGGCGTTGATCGCGGGCAATACGGTGATCCTGAAACACGCGACGCAAACGCTTTTGGTTGGCGAACGAATGGCCGATGTGTTCCGCGAAGCCGGAGTGCCCGAGGGTGTATTTCAGAACCTGTTTATGGATCATGCGACGACATCAGAATTGATTTCTTCCGGTGCGTTCAGGTTTGTGAATTTCACCGGGTCAGTGCGTGGCGGGATCGAGATTGAAAAGGCGGCGGCCGGAACGTTCACTGGCGTGGGGCTGGAATTGGGCGGCAAAGATCCCGGATATGTGATGGACGACGCCGATGTCGACGCGGCGGCCGACACCCTGATCGACGGCGCCATGTTCAATTCAGGGCAATGCTGCTGCGGCATCGAGCGGATATACGTGACCGAAAGTCTGTTCGATCAATTTGTGGAAAAGGCAGTTTCCATTGTAAAGGGCTACAGGCTGGGCAACCCGCTTGACCCTGAAACCACTCTGGGCCCCATGGCAAATTTGCGGTTTGCCGATCTGGTGCGCGGTCAGGTCGATAAGGCGGTACACGCGGGGGCTGTTGCCCATATTTCGCCTATGGCAGCCGACGACGGTGGGACGTACCTGTCGCCGCAAATACTGACCAGTGTCACCCACGATATGGCGGTCATGCGCGAGGAAAACTTTGGGCCGGTGGTCGGAATAATGTCTGTCAAAGATGACGATCATGCAGTCGCGCTGATGAACGACAGCGATTACGGGTTGACCGCGTCATTGTGGACGCAGGACGCAGCGCGGGCCGCACGAATAGGCCGCCAACTGGAAACGGGCACCGTATTTATGAACCGCGCCGACTATCTTGACCCTGCTTTGTGCTGGACCGGCTGCAAATCGACCGGTCGTGGAGGTGCATTGTCCGTCATCGGCTACCACAACCTGACCCGACCAAAATCATATCATCTGAAGAAAGCCACGTCATGAGTCCGTACGGCAACTGGTCCTATCCAACGACAATAAAATTTGGCGCAGAGCGTATCCTGGAAATTGCGGATGCATGTAAACAGGCGGGCATCAGGAAACCTCTTTTGGTCACTGATCGCGGATTGGCTGGTCTGCCAATGACCGCCGAAACGCTTGGGCTTATGGACAGTCACAATATGGGCTGTGCGATGTTCTCCGAAGTCGATCCAAACCCAACCGAGAAGAATGTTCAGGCAGGTGTTCGGGCGTTTGAACTTGGCGGGCACGATGGGGTCATCGCTTTTGGTGGGGGGTCGGCTTTGGACTGCGGCAAGATGATCGCGTTTATGATCGGTCAAAACCGCCCAATCTGGGATTTTGAGGACGTGGATGACTGGTGGACACGCGCCGACGCTGCCGCAATCAGGCCGATTGTCGCCGTGCCAACGACAGCAGGAACCGGGTCAGAGGTCGGGCGTGCCAGTGTGATTACCAATTCTGAAACCCACGTCAAAAAAATCATTTTCCACCCCAAAGTGCTGCCAACCGTAGTGATTTGCGACCCTGAACTGACGGTTTTCATGCCGAAGATTATCACAATCGGCACAGGCATGGACGCCTTTGCCCATTGTCTCGAGGCGTATTGTTCGCCGCATTACCATCCGATGTCACAGGGCATCGCACTTGAAGGGTTGCGTCTGGTCAAGGAAAACCTGCCATTGGTTGTCGATGACCCAACAAATCTGGAGGCGCGCGCCCATATGATGTCAGCGGCGATGATGGGGGCCACGGCGTTTCAAAAAGGGCTGGGGGCAGTTCACGCGTTGTCTCACCCAATTGGCGCGGTATTCAACACGCACCACGGCATGACGAACGCGGTGGTTATCCCGCCGGTTCTGCGCCTGAATCGCCCGGCTATCGAAGACCCGATCAACAAGGCCGCCGATTATCTGGGCATCAGGGGTGGTTTTGACGGGTTTTATGATTTTGTCATGCAGTTGCGGTCCGACCTGTCGGTGCCGGATACGCTGGCGGATATGGGCGTTAACCCTGACAACATTGACACGCTGGTCGAAATGGCGTTGCAGGATCCCAGTTGCGCCGGCAATCCGGTTGAGTTGAATACCGAAAATATGCGGCAGTTGTTTCTGGTGTCAATTCAGGGCCAGAGCAGCTGAAGACCACGCGAATCAGCGTAAACGGACGGCGTGACATTGTCCGAACGCCATTTCCAATGCAGAACCAATATCACGTTTTTGGGGGGCTTTGTTGCGCGCGTGGCGCCAAAATGTGTAAATTGGCACCAGCAAGTTATTGAAATCAGGCATATTTATGACACTGGTTTGACTTAGTCCGAAATTGAAATTAATTCACAAAGCGTAAAAAAGCGCAAATTCTGACCGATCCCATTAAGAATTGGGGACTTATCCGAGGTCGTCAGACTGATGTCGGAGTGCCAATGTTAAACGCTGCCAAAGAGCCACCCATGGGGCTGGCCATTGCATCGCAGAGCGCCGATTTCTGGCGTCGTATGGCACCGGAACTGACTATTTCAAACTGGATCGACAGCAACGATCTGAAATGCACGGGCGCGCAACTTCAGGCCAACCGTGCGCGTCTGGTCGACGACGGATATTTGCATCTGAAACAACCGGGCATTGACGCGCCTTATGCAACGATCGAAAAAGTCATGCGCCGGATCGTAGACGCAGGAATGCCCGCGGCATTTATTGGCGTTTATGACGAAGTTTGGGAAATTGCCGCCCAACTCCAAAGCGTGCTGCAGGGGTGTTTTGGCGGCGATTTTGCCATGGTGCCAGATTTTTGGGCCAGCTTTTCAGAGTCAGGACATCGCGGTGTGGCCGCGCATCGCAAACGCCCCGGCACGGCTTTGTTTCGCGATCACACACCCAAATCACTGAGCGTCTGGGTCCCGGTCACGAATGCCACTGTCGAAAACGGGTGTATCTACATCGTGCCTGCGAAACTGGATAAAAACTATGCCAGCGCTGTTTCGGATCGCGCTGACGCGCATTTACAATGCATTCGCGCGCTGCCAGCCCAAAGCGGCGATGTTCTGATCTGGACCGGAGAAGCATATCACTGGAAGGCCGTGTCGTCGCGCCACAGCGGCGACGGCCCTCTTCTTAGCCTGTCATGGGAATTCCAAAGCATGTCCGCAGCCCCGGTTGCAGGTTTTCTGGTCGACTGCTTTCCGCAAGTCAGTTTCGAGGATCGGCTGGGTCTTTTGGCGCATCAAATGCCACAACATAGAAACGAATATTCCGGTAGCCCTGTTTGGCGGGCGGTTCAGCAGACTCTGTCCAATCGATTTCCGGTCGCGCCGCGCTTTGATCACGTTTGAACCCTTTCATGTCATAGCAAAGTAGCGTTAATAGGCCTCGTTCCAAGCCCGTGATTCTGGAGACTAAAATGGGGTATCGAATAGCTGTTGTCGGCGCGACCGGCAATGTAGGTCGCGAAATGCTGAATATTCTTGCCGACCGTCAGTTTCCGGTGGATGAAATCGCTGCGCTTGCCAGCCGCAAATCACTGGGCACAGAATGCAGTTTTGGCGAAGAGACCATAAAAACCGGTGATCTGGATACGTTTGATTTCACCGGCTGGGACATGGCGCTGTTTGCCGTGGGATCTGACGCCACAAAGAAATACGCGCCGGCCGCCGCCAAGTCCGGTTGCGTGGTAATCGATAATTCTTCGTTGTACCGGTATGACCCCATGGTGCCGCTGATCGTACCCGAAGTGAATGCCGACGACGTTTTTGGATATTCAAAGAAAAACATCATCGCCAATCCCAACTGTTCGACCGCGCAAATGGTGGTGGCACTGAAACCGCTGCACGACCGCGCCACGATCAAGCGCGTCGTCGTGTCGACCTATCAGTCGGTTTCCGGGTCGGGCAAGGCCGCCATGGACGAGCTGTGGAACCAGACCAAAGGCATGTATGTGCCCGGACAAGAGGTTGCGCCATCGGTTTATCCCAAGCAGATTGCGTTCAACGTGATTCCACATATCGATGTGTTTATGGAAGACGGCACCACCAAGGAAGAATGGAAAATGGTGGCGGAAACCAAGAAAATCGTTGATCCCAAAATCAAGGTGACCGCGACCTGTGTGCGCGTACCGGTTTTTGTGGGTCACGCGGAATCGATCAACATCGAATTCGAAGATTTTCTGGATGAGGTGGAGGCGCGCGACATTCTGCGCGAAAGCCCCGGCATTCTTGTGGTCGATAAGCGCGAAGACGGTGGCTATGTAACGCCGGCGGAATGCGCGGGCGATTACGCGACGTTCATTAGCCGTATACGGCAGGATGGAACCATCGAAAACGGACTGAATATCTGGTGTGTATCCGATAACCTGCGCAAAGGCGCAGCGCTGAATGCAGTGCAAATCGCCGAGCTGTTGGGACAGCGTGTGCTGAAAAAGGGATAGTGTGACGATGGCTGCTCAGAATTTGCTGATGGTTGGCGCCGGACTGTCCGGAGCCGTGATTGGCCGTCAATTGGCCGATCAGGGTCACAGGGTGACAGTTGTGGATTCACGCGATCATATCGCCGGCAATTGCCACACGGAACGCGACGCGGATACGGGCGTACTGGTGCACGTCTATGGGCCGCACATATTTCACACCGACGACGAAGAAGTCTGGAAATACGTCAACGGGCACACGGTATTCAAACCTTACAAGAACCGGGTCAAAACCACATCAAAAGGCCAGGTGTTTTCGCTGCCGATCAACCTGCATACGATCAATCAGTTTTTTGGAATGACCCTGCGCCCGGACGAAGCCCGCGCCTTTATCAGGGACGAACAGGGAGACAGTTCGATCAACGATCCCCGCACCTTTGAGGATCAGGCGCTCAAATTCGTGGGCGAGGAATTGTATGAGGCCTTTTTCAAAGGCTACACCATCAAGCAATGGGGATGCAGCCCAACAGAGTTACCGGCCAGCATACTCAAACGTCTGCCGGTGCGGTTCAATTATGACGACAATTACTTTTTTCATCGCTTTCAGGGCATGCCGGAAAACGGTTACACTGAAATGGTGGCCAGTATTCTTGATCACCCCAATATCACCGTGAAACTTGAAACCGATTTTTCGGGACCGCAAATTGCGGATTTTGATCACACGTTTTATTCGGGACCACTTGACGGTTTCTACGGTTTTGATCTGGGCCGCCTTGGTTATCGCACGCTGGATTTTGAACGCTTCGCGTTCGACGGCGATTATCAGGGCTGCGCCGTGATGAACTACGGCGAAGAATCGGTGCCGTACACCCGCGTCACCGAACACAAACATTTCTCGCCGTGGGAGGATCATCAAGGGTCGATTTGTTACCGCGAATTTTCACGCGCAGCCGAACCCGGCGACATACCATATTATCCAATCCGGCAAGTGAAAGAAAAAGCGCTGCTGGCGAAATACGTCGAACGCGCGCGACAGGAGAAAAAGGTGACCTTTGTGGGGCGGTTGGGGACGTACCGTTATTTGGACATGGATGTCACCATCCGCGAGGCTTTGGACACGGCGACGGCGTATCTGAATACATTGGAAAGTAAGTCCATGCCTGCCTTTGTGGTCGAGCCGCTGTAAGAATGGCGAACCCCGTACCTTCGCTGGTTGCGGTTGTGGTGACCTATAACCGGTTAGCGCAGTTGAAACTGACGATCGGGCGGTTGCTGGCAGAGCCTTGCGCGCATGTGATCATTGTCGACAATTGTTCGGGCGATGGCACCCGCGAGTGGCTGGATGAGCAAACCAATTCAAAACTGCACGTGGTTCCCATGGATGCAAACTGCGGCGGTGCCGGTGGGTTCGAGGCAGGTATGAAACTGGCGCGCACCGCGTACGACCCGGACTGGATCGTGGTGATGGACGACGACGCGCGTCCGGCACCCGGAGCGCTGAACAGGTTTTTGGCGCGCGGTTTCACCGATGATGCCGTGGCCGCGGCGGTCTATTATCCAAACGGCGAGATTTGCGAGATGAACCGCCCGTCGGTCAATCCGTTCTGGAATGCGCGTGCATTTGTCCGTACGCTTTTTGGTGGTGGCCGGATGGGGTTTCATTTGGCGGATACCGCCTACGACGGGGTTGATCAGCAAATCGATGCGGCGTCTTTCGTCGGCCTGTTCGTGTCACGTCGCGCTATGGATTTGGCCGGAGCGCCCGATGGCCGTCTGTTTCTGTACGGCGACGACGTTATTTATACGCTGGGCCTGCGTAGGCGGGGTGGCACAATCGCGTTTGCGCCTGACGTGAGGTTTGAGCACGATTGTTCCACTTTCAACGGCACCAGCCGTACCTACAGCCCGCTGTGGAAGGTCTATTATAACTACCGCAACGGCCTGATGATGTACCGTCTGGCAGCGGGTATATTGTTTTGGCCCGCTTTGCTGATATTGCTGCCAAAATGGGTTTGGAACGGCCGGCGCTACGGCGCTGATCGCGCCCGATACTATGCCTATCTCCGGGTGGCCGTGAGGCACGGATTGATGCAGCAAACGGAATTGTCTCATGAAAAGCTTCTTCGCATTGTGTTAGGGAAAACAAGTGGGGAACCGCAATGAGAATCATCGTTCATATCGGACCACATAAGACCGGATCTACGTCTATCCAGTCGGCTTTGAAAAATAGCGCTCAGGAATTGAGAAATCAGAATATTTATTATCCGGTTCACACTCAGGGCAGTGCAAGGGTTCTGCCAGGAATATTTTTCGGCAACAACCGCAAATGGGGCTTCGGTCTGCGGGAAATTTTTGGTACGATCGGCGCTTTGAAAGAAATTAGCAGTCAGTTCTGGCACGAATTGGAAAAACAGGTACAATCCGAAAAACCCCAGACTACGATAATTTCCAGCGAACGGTTTTCTTCTTTTAGTCAACCAAAACAGCTTATTAATCGGTTGGAAAAAAATTTTGATGACGTAAAAATCATCTATTATGTGCGCGACCCCGTTGATCTGTTCCTGTCGTCAATCAACCAAAATATTCGGGGAGGCACACGATTTGAAGATCTGAAAACCCCATGGACCTACGCGTACTCCAAACCGAAACGACTGCAGAGATATATCAGTCTGCTTGGGAAAGAAAATATCATCGTCCGTAATTTTGATCGTTCCAACCTGATCGATGGAGATGTCGTTGATGACTTTTTTCACATAGTTTCAACGTTGGTTGGCGGAAAAATTTCTTTTTCGCGTAATGATGCTTTCAAAAACCCCAGCTTGAGCGCAGCGGCGTCAGTTTGGCTGATGACAATAAACGAAACTTTTGAACGGTTCAGTGAAACCGATGACCAGGAAATTTTGCAACGGCGCCGCCTAGTGATAAATCACCTCTTGCGGTCTGATTCAATTGCGGCTCTTCCCAAATTCGAATTTCCAGACCAAATTCCGCCAGAAATTATTCGTCACAATGCGCGCGATACGATTGACTGGTTCAACGAAGGCTTTTTGCAGGATCAGGTTAAATTAGTCGCTCCGGTACTGGATGCAACTTTTCCAAGCCCGGAAGAAATTCAAAAACAAATGCGGGACTGGATGTTGGGTTATTTGACACC
>CAZPQL010000002.1:0-90357 GCA_964588725.1 uncultured Rhodobacterales bacterium | reverse complement strand
CCTACGACCTTCAGGTTATGAGCCTGACGAGCTACCGGGCTGCTCCACCCCGCGACGATTTTCCGGCACGTACCAGAGCCGCTGATCTAGCGCTTTGAGTCCGAACCTTCAATAGTAAAACTAAGGTGGTATTCCGTTTTTTACCGGGTCGTCACCGGAGCCAACGCGCCGTTGAAAACAAAATCGAGATTGGCCCGCAACCAGCGTTTTCGATAAGCGGGATCGGTCAGAATGCTGTATCCGTAGGTTTTCTGCATCCATTCAGCAAACAGAACCTGATTGCCCAGCCGGTCCATCACAAAGCCGGTCAGCATGTCGATATCAAGATCGGGGCGCACAAGCGATGCGGTTTTACCGGCGTCAAGAAACGCGATCAGCCGATCGGTATATGTTTGAAACGCAGCGAATATCATGCGTTCGCGTACGGCCATTTCATAAAGCTGGCGGTTGGCGATGAGCGCCTCGAGCGATTCCTCGACGAAAATTTCAAACCGCGAAATCAGATTCTCGCGGCTGCGCGGGGGTTCTGTGATAATGCGGATGGGCACCAGCAATACCGTGTCAGAAAAGCTGGCCAGAATTTCATCGTACAGCCCCTTTTTGTTGGCGAAATAGTGGTGGATCATGTTCACGCCTGTGTCGGCACGCTTGCAAATCTCGCGCACAGAGGCACCGGCGTAGCCGTATTTTGCAAACAGATCCGCGCCCGCGTTTAGCAGCCGTTCGCGGGCGGGCAACGATTTGTCTGAATAAGTCACAAATCGGGTAAACCTTTCCAACAAGTTCAATCAGCCGCCCGTAGTCGTACCAGCGTTATACGCAAGAATAACCGCTTGCAAACAATATAACAAGTGTTATATAAAAGATGTGTTAAGTTATATCGGAGTGATTGTGGCGTACAGATACGAGTTTCCGTTCGAGGAAAACTATTTCGATATCGACGGGGTGCGCATGCATTACGTGGACGAGGGCAAAGGTCCCGTCATACTAATGATGCACGGTGAACCGACGTGGAGCTATCTTTACCGCAAAATGATCCCGCCGTTGGTGAACGCTGGTTACCGGTGTATCGTCCCTGATCTGATCGGATTTGGATTGTCCGATAAGCCTGAGGACGAAAGTTACTACAGTCTGCCCAGGCACATTGCGCAAATCACGGCACTGATGGAAAACCTTAAGGTCAAAGACGTCACCATTGTCGGGCAGGACTGGGGTGGGCCGATTTCGCTGGGCTATGCCATCGAAAATCAGAAGGATATCAAGTCACTGGTCATTCTCAATACTTTGGTGGCACCCATGAAACTGCCGGGGCCGTTTCGCCTGCTGTTCACTCACGGTGCATTTTCCAGCTTTCTGATCCGCAAGCTTGATTTGATGCGTAAACTGGCGCTTTCCGCCGGGTTTCACCGCAAGCTCGACCCCCGGGCCAAAACGCAGTACCTGATGCCGCACCCGACCCCGCAATCGCGTGGTGGCGTCGCGTCGTTTCCCAAACTGGTGCCCGCCGCGCCGGGCCATCCTAATTTTGAATACATCACTAATATCGGGGAAACGCTGAAAACATGGAATCTGCCGGTGCTGGTAAATTTCTCGGATAAGGATATCGCGTTCAAGGTAAAAGACGGCGAACGCATCGCCGCCATGGTGCCAAACGGTCGGTTTCAGGTGATCCGCAACGCCGGACATTTTCTGCAGGAAGACGCAGGCCGGGAAATAGCCGACAACATCATTGCATTCCTCAAAGCCGAAGTTTGGAATTCCGCCGCCGACTAAATCCGCTTAAGCCACCAACCACAAGGAACATATCATGGAATATACGACAGCCTTATTTTCGATCGGACTCATCACTTTTGTGCTGCTGTTCGTCGAGATCAACTTTATGTACGCGACTCAGGGCTTCAAATATGGATGGTCGTCCAACCGTGGCTCCGAGGCGACCTTCTCGCCGCTGGCTAAGCGCATTAAAAACGCCTACAGCAATCAGGTTGAATCCGCAGCATATTCAGTGCCGGTGTTTGCCACCGCCGCACTCGTTGGTCTGGAACACAGTGGCGCGGAAACGGCCACGTTGATCTACATTATCGGGCGGGCAATCTACGGGCCGCTATATTACCTGGGCGTTGCCAACCTGCGGCTGGTCGGATTTGGTATGGGGTCGTTGTCGATGATCTATATTCTTTACGCGCTGCTTACATCAGGTCTGATCTAAACCGAATTCGCATACAAATATACAGGGTCGCGCGGCGAGATCACAAGATCAGGCGGCGCGACCCTTTTCTTTTGCACCGACATAAATCCGTGCTAGCGTAGCGCTATGTTCATACGTCCGGCAACAGCGCGGGACCAAGCCCAAATCCCGCAATTGGTAGAGGCGGCCTTTAGCCGCCACGATGAAAGCCTGCTGGTTGAAGAATTGCGTCGCAAGGGTGATATCGTCATCGAATTTGTGGCCACTGACCGCGATGTCCTGATCGGCCACATAGTTCTGTCCAAGATGGTGGAGCCGGCGCGCACTTTGGCGTTGGCTCCTGTGTCGGTGCACCCCGACCGTCAAAAACAGGGAATTGGATCGGCGTTGATCAAAATTGCCACCGACGCAGCCGAGGAACTGGGATGGACCGCAGTGTTTGTTTTGGGGAACCCGCATTATTACGGGCGCTTTGGATATGAAGTCGAACAGGCGCAGACCTTTGACACGCCGTTCTCCAGTGAATTCACCGCAGCCCGGGTTCTGGACCCCGAAGATTTTCGCACGCTGGGTCACGAAATGATTTATCCGACTGCTTTCTGAAATCCATGCGCCTGATTGTCCTGACCACATTGACGATGATTGCTTTTGCCGCCAATTCGATCCTGAACCGTATGGCGCTGGCGACCGACGCCATTGGCCCGTCGGATTTTGCCATGATCAGAATTTTTGCAGGTGCTGTCGTCCTGTCTGCTCTGGTCTACGTCCGCGCCAGACGCGTGGTTGATCTTGGGGAGGTTTCGGTTCTTTCCGCTGCGTCGCTTACACTTTATGTTCTGGCATTTTCTTTTGCCTACGTGACGTTACCCGCAGGGCTGGGGGCGCTGGTATTATTTGGCGGCGTGCAGGTCACAATGTTTGCCGGTGCTTTGATGTCCGGTGAAACCATGCCAAGGGCGCGGTGGCTGGGGGCGATGATTGCATTTGTCGGCTTGGTATTTGTGCTTGCACCGACTGACAGCGCACCGCCGGTTGGCGGTGTTCTGCTGATGTCGGCGTCCGCAGTTGGCTGGGGGCTTTATTCGCTTTATGGACGTCGCGTTCGTCAACCTTTGCAAGCCACAGCCGGTAATTTTCTGATGGCGGTGCCCGTGGCGCTGCTGGTTGGCTGGCTGGTCACGGACGGCGTCGCTATGCGTGTCGATGGTGTCCTTTTGGCCGCAGCGTCAGGCGCGATCACATCGGGATTGGGCTATGCTTTGTGGTACGCCGTATTGCCGGAGTTAGGTGCCTCAAAGGCTGCGGTCGCGCAACTTACAGTGCCGATCATCGCGCTTGCGGCGGGTATCCTGATGCTGGGCGAAAGCATGACCTTGCAATTTGCCATCGCGGCGATACTTGTGTTGGGTGGCGTAACACTTTCAATCCGTAACTAACCCATGTCCAGAGTCCGTTTTATTGCTGTTATTCTGGCGCTGACGATGTCGCCCGTTGCGGTGCACGCCGATTGCGTCGTGATGCTGCACGGGTTGGCGCGCACGGCCACGTCGCTCAAGGCGATGGAACTGGCTTTGGAACTCAGCGGATATACGACCGTAAATACGTCGTATCCTTCCACGACCACGCGATTTGATGATCTGGTCACGACCGTCGTGCCGCGTGCAGTGAAACAGTGCGGCCCCGGCCAAAAGGTTAATTTTGTCACGCACTCGATGGGCGGTCTTTTGGTGCGCGCCTACTTGCAGAACGGGATTCCAGACAATCTGGGGCGCGTCGTGATGTTGGCGCCACCCAATCACGGCAGTGAAATCGTCAATGCTTTTGGCGATTTATCGGTGTTCGGGTGGTTTAACGGCCCGGCTGGACTTGAGCTGGGGACAGGTGACACGGGCGTTTCGGCGACATTGGGACCGGCGGCATTCGAGGTGGGGATCATTGCCGGCAGCCGCTCGGTCAGCCCGTTGTTCAGCTATGTGATCAAGGGGCGCGACGACGGTAAAGTATCGGTTGAAAGCACACGGCTGGACGGCATGAGCGATCACATCGTGCTGCCTGCCACGCATACGTTCATGATGCAGAATCCGTTTGTGATTGCCCAAACGCTGGAGTTTCTGAAAAACGGCGCATTCGACCACGGGCTCACGTTTTTCAAACTGGTAGAGAAACTGAAATAGCTCCGCGCGCTAAGCCGGACCGGTGATCCTGTTGGAATGGCCCATTTTGCGTCCTGCGCGCACCTCGGCTTTGCCGTATAAATGCAACGCTACGTCAGGGTCGCCGCGCAGACCATCAATATCCTGAACCGCATTGCCGATCAGGTTGGTCATAGTCACATTTGAATGCCGGCGCGCGTCGCCCATCGGCCAGCCGGCAACGGCACGAATATGCTGTTCGAACTGGTCGATTACACAGCCGTTTTGGGTCCAGTGGCCCGAGTTGTGAACGCGCGGTGCGATCTCATTGACCAAAAGACCAGCTGGCGTGACAAACAGTTCGACACCCATTACACCCACGTAGTTCAGCGCGTTCATAATGCGGCCGGTCAGGATAACCGCATCGGTGCGCTGCGCCGCCGTTAGTTGCGCCGGAACCGTGGTCGTGGACAGAATGCCGTTCTTGTGCACATTCTCACCGGGATCAAAACACGCAACCTGACCATCAGGATTACGCGCGCCGATGACCGAAATTTCACGGGTGAAATCGACGAAACTTTCCAACACGCAGGGCGCGCTTTGCATGAGATCGCGCAGCGCGTCACTGATGGCCTCTTCCGTCACTTTCAACTGGCCTTTGCCGTCATAACCAAATCGCCGGGTTTTCAAAATGGCGGGTGTTCCGGTTATCGCAACCGCCGCGTCAAAGTCGGCGGGGGTATCAACGGGTGCGTAAGGCGCGACCTGAAACCCCAGATCGGTCAAAAAACCTTTTTCCGCCACACGATCCTGCGACACAGCCAGTGCCTTTTGTGGCGGGTAGATGTTGGTGACCGATTCTATGGTGTCCAGCACGCCCAAAGGTATGTTTTCAAATTCAAACGTCACCACGTCAACGGAACCGGCAAAGGCCCTCAGGGCGGCGTGGTCGTCATAGTCAGCGGTCGTCACACGGTGGGCGACCTGACCGGCGGGTGGAGACGGTTGTGGTTCAAAAATATGGCAATTCAGCCCCAGCCGCGCCGCCGCCAGCGCCAGCATCCGGCCCAGTTGTCCACCACCCAGAATGCCCACGGTATCACCCGGTGCCAGAATCTTAGTCATCGGTGGGGTCTGTCGGCACCGACGCCGCCAGATCAGCGCGCCACTGGTCGAGCCGCGTCGCCAGTTCAATGTCCCGCAAAGCCAGAATTCCAACCGCCATCAACGCTGCATTGGCTGCGCCTGCCTCGCCGATCGCCATGGTAGCGACCGGAAATCCGCGCGGCATCTGCACAATTGAATAGAGTGAATCAACCCCGCCAAGCGCCCTGGTCTGTATAGGCACGCCGATCACCGGAAGTCGGGTTTTGGACGCCGTCATCCCCGGAAGGTGCGCAGCCCCGCCCGCACCGGCAATGATCACCTGCAAGCCCTTGGCGACAGCGCCTTTACCGTAGTCCCACAGACGTTCGGGTGTGCGGTGCGCCGAGACGATTTTGGTTTCGTAATCAACGCCCAGATCATCCAGAATGTCGGCGGCGCGACGCATGGTCGACCAGTCCGACTGGCTGCCCATGATGATTCCGACCTGTGGTTTGTGCATTGTCAAATCTCCAGCAGGTCGGGCTTTAGCACGCTGTTCGGCGTTCACGCAATGATATCGGGCGTGAGTTCGTCCTCGATTCGCGCGATTTTATCTTTTAGTGCCAGTTTCTGTTTCTTGAGCCGCTTGAGCGTCAAAACCTCGCCGCGCCCCCCGGCGTCGAGCGCCGCGATGGCGTCGTCAAGATCCCGGTGTTCGCGTTCCAGCATCGCCAGCTCGATGCGCAGAACCTCGGGTCGGTCCATCTTATGTGATGTGTCCATGACGTCTGCCGCGTTGGTCAATTTCTGCGCTGTTATACATGTAATAAAGCCGCACGCACAGACCCTTGCGATTCGGGCGTACAGACACCACATATATATGGTTCGCCGCCATTTTTTGGGGCTGAACGTTATTAAGTCGCTTAACAGGGCTTGAAAGGAATTAAAAATGGCTTTTGCCGCGCATCCGTTTTTGCTTGGATTTGAACGGCTGGACCGACTGGTCGAGCGCACCGCCAAAATAGGCAACGACGGCTACCCACCTTATAACATTGAACAAACCTCTGATCACAGTTTTCGCATTACACTGGCCATCGCCGGATTTGGCGAAGACGATCTGACGATCACACTTGAGGACCGGCAACTGGAAATCCGTGGCCGCCAGAATGACGACCAAAGCGGACGTGTGTTTTTACACCATGGCATTGCGGCACGACAGTTTCGTCGCAGTTTTGTTCTGGCGGACGGCATAGAAATCACCGGCGCCACAATGGAAAACGGGTTGCTGTATGTCGCGCTACGTCAATCGACCCGTGACGCCGTCGTGAAAACAATCAAGATCGAAAAGAGGTGAAACCATGGATCAAAAAGTAACCTTCGCGCAACCGGCGGCGCGGCAAATCGTTTATATACGCGCCGTCGCGGTCGCCGATCTGCCCAAAGACTTGCGCGATCAGTCGGAAGGTTTGAAAAACATTTATGCCGTTCACGATTCCGACGGGCAAAGGCTGGCGCTGGTGCGCGACCGGCAAACCGCGTTTTATTTGGCGCGCGAAAACGAAATGCACCCTGTCCACACCCATTGATGCGGACACCGGCAGGAGGGGGTTGCAACGCCGCGCCCGCCCGTCATAGGTTTGGCGTCTGCTATGTTTCCCGGACGTCCAATGACCACGATTACGCTTGACGAACTCAAGGCAGCTGCCGCGCTGGTGTACAGCCAGATGCTGCCGACTGCCCAGCATTTGTGGCCGCTCCTGAGTCGCGAATCCGGGGCAAGCGTTTGGGTCAAGCACGAAAACCATACCCCGATCGGGGCTTTCAAAATACGCGGCGGCATCACCTTTATCGACTGGCTGCGGCGCACGCATCCTAACAGTCGCGGCATCATCACGGCGACGCGGGGCAATCACGGACAAAGTCAGGCGCGCGCGGCCATCGCCGCCGGATTGGTCGCCAAAATCCTGGTGCCACACGGCAATTCGCGCGAGAAAAACGCCGCGATGCGCGCACTTGGTGCGGATCTGATCGAATACGGCGACGATTTTGACGAAGCGCGGCTCGAGGCGTATCGTCTGGCCGAAATCGAAAATCTTTTTCCCGTGCCGCCGTATCACCGTGCGCTGACGCTTGGGGTGGCCTCTTATGCGCTGGAGCTGTTTGCCGCGGTGCCCGATCTGGACACTGTATATGTGCCCATCGGTGGTGGCACGGGCATCTGCGGGGTGATTGCCGCGCGCGATGCGCTGGGATTGCAAACCAAAGTCGTCGGCGTTGTGTCGACCGGCGCGCTTTGCGCCAAATTGTCGGCTGAGGCCGGACAATTGGTTGAAACCAATTCGGCCCGCACAATCGCCGACGGCATGGCCGTGCGCGTACCGGTGCAGGAAAGTTTCGACATTTATGCCAAAGGTGCCGCGCGTTTTGTGGCGGTCAGTGACGACGAGATCGCCGCCGCCATGCGCCTTTACTACACCGCCACCCACAACATAGCCGAAGGTGCGGGGGCTGCGCCGCTGGCGGCTTTGATGCAGGAACGTACTGCCATGCAGGGCAAACGCGTGGCGCTGATTTTAAGTGGCGGCAATGTGGACGCGGATTGGTTCAGGACCGTCTTGTCTGGCAGAACACCAAAAGCCGAGTGACGCGGGCGGGCGGCGCTACAGCATTTCGCCTTTTACCTGGCATATCGCTTTTCACCGAACGCGTTGAAATCTTTGATTTCAGACAGCGTTGGATGTGTCTAGTTTAACGCGATGTGATTTAACCCGCAATCAGCCCCATGCTTTCAAGTTTCAGAATGACCTGGTGCGCGCAGCTGTCTACATCAACCTTTTCGGTGTCGATGCTGAGCTGCGGTGCGTTCGGCACATCATAAGGGTCTGAAATTCCAGTAAATTCCTCGATTTTTCCCGCGCGCGCCAGCTTGTACAATCCTTTGCGGTCGCGTCTTTCGCATTCTTCGATCGACGTGGACACATGCACTTCGACAAAGGCACCGAAATTTTCGACGTCTTCGCGCACCGCACGGCGCGTGCTGGCGTAGGGCGCAATCGGCGCGCAAATGGCAATGCCGCCGTTTTTGGTGATTTCCGACGCAACATAGCCGATACGCCGGATATTCAGATCGCGGTGTTCTTTGGAAAAACCAAGCTCTGAGCTCAGGTTCTTGCGCACAAGGTCGCCGTCGAGCAAAGTAACAGGCCGCCCGCCCATTTCCATCAGCTTGACCATCAACGCATTGGCAATCGTCGATTTGCCCGAACCGGAAAAGCCGGTAAAAAACACTGTGAACCCCTGTTCGGCGCGCGGCGGGCGCGTGCGGCGCAATTCTTCCACAACGGCGGGGAAAGAAAACCATTCGGGAATTTCCAGACCTTCGGACAGGCGGCGGCGCATCTCGGCGTCGGAAATATTCAAAACCGTCACACCGTCCCCGACCTGGTCGGCGGGTTCGTACTGTGCGCGTTCCTGCACATAAACCATATGTTTGAAATCGACCATTTCGATGCCCATTTCATCCTGATGCGCGCGAAACAGGTCCTGTGCGTCGTAGGGGCCATAAAAATCTCCCCCTTTGGAATTTTGCCCGGGACCGGCGTGATCGTGGCCGACGATAATGTGGGTGCAGCCGTGGTTCTTGCGGATCAGCCCGTGCCAGACGGCTTCGCGTGGGCCAGCCATACGCATCGCCAGATTCAGCAGGCTCATCGACGTGGTCGAAGACGGATATTGGTCGAGCACCGCATCGTAACACCGCACACGGGTAAAGTGATCGGTGTCGCCGGGATTGGTCATGCCGACGACCGGATGGATTAGCAGATTGGCCTGTTTTTCTTTTGCGGCACGAAACGTCAGTTCCTGATGAGCGCGGTGCAGCGGGTTGCGGGTTTGAAAGGCCACGACGCGCGACCACCCCAGTTTGCGAAATCGCGCCCGCAGTTCATTTGGCGTGTCGCGCAAACCGCGAAAATCGTAGTGAATAGGTTGCTGCAGGCCGGTGATCGCACCTCCAAGATAGGTACTCCCCGCGACGTTATGAAGATAGTTGACCGCCGGATGCGCGTCATCATCGGCACCAAATACCATTTCGGCTTCACGTGCTTTATCGGGGACATATATGTCGCTGATCGACAGAATCGCCAGAATGACGCCTTCCGCGTCACGCAGGGCAATGTCCTGTCCTTCTTTGATACCGCCGGCAAATTTTTGCGAAACATCCAGCGTGATCGGAATTGGCCATAGTGCACCATCCGCCAGTCGCATGTTGTCGACAACGCTTTCGTAATCGGCTTTGCCCAGAAACCCCTTGAGCGGTGAAAAACCACCGTTCATCAACAGTTCCAGATCGCAGGTTTGGCGCGGGCTCAGATCCCAACTGGGCAGTTCGGCGGCCTCTGCTTTCAGTTTCTGTGCGCTATCAAAGGAAACGTATAACTCTGTAACCGGCTCGGTGTTCGAATTTCGCATTATTCTCTCGCTAATATCGCGTAAACCTATGGGCTTGCACCCAATTACGTCACGCGTCTTTTGCTTTGCAAGCTGTAAACTTGCAATGCCGGTATTCGAATTTTGCGTTGATGCTGTAAAAAATGCACAGGTGGTTATTGACTGTCTTCTCCGGACAAGAACCGCTCGGCGTCCAGCGCCGCCATGCACCCCATGCCCGCCGAGGTGACCGCCTGACGATACAGATGATCGGTCAAATCCCCCGCCGCAAAAACACCGGCGATCGAGGTTTCGGTGCTGCCGGGATTGACTACCACATAGCCGCCCATATGAGTTTCCAACTGATCGGTCACCAATTCGGATGCCGGCGAATGACCGATGGCGACAAACACGCCTTTGCAGGGAATTTCGTGGGTTTCGCCGGTTTTGGTGTGTTTGACGCGCACCCCAGTGACGCCCAGAGGATTTTCCTCGCCAAGTACTGCGTCCAGTTCGTGAAACCACAGCGGTTCGATCTTGTCGTTCTTCAACAAACGATCCGCCAGAATTTTTTCTGAACGCAGTTCGTCACGGCGGTGGATCAGCGTCACTTTGGACGCGAATTTTGTCAAAAACAGCGCTTCCTCAACCGCGGTGTTGCCACCACCGATCACCACAATTTCCTGCCCGCGATAGAAAAATCCGTCGCAGGTGGCGCAGGCGGAAACGCCAAAGCCCTTGTATTTTTCCTCTGATTCCATTCCCAGCCATTTGGCGCGTGCTCCGGTCGCAAGAACCACCGCATCCGCAGTATACGTCTGCCCGTCGCTTTTGGCGGTGAAAGGACGTTTGGACAGGTCCAGATCGGTAATGAAATCCATCACAACGTCAACGCCCATGGCGGTGGCGTGTTCCTGCATCCGCACCATCAGATCGGGGCCCTGAACTTCGGTGTCGCCGGGCCAGTTTTCGACTTCGGTCGTCGTGGTCAACTGGCCGCCCGGCTCGATCCCCTGCACCAGAACAGGTTCAAGCATGGCACGCGCGGCATAGACTCCCGCGGTGTAACCCGCGGGGCCGGATCCAATGATGAGAAGTCGGGTATGGCGGGTTTCAGGCATGTGTTGGCTCGCTTTGGTGCGTTGAGGTGGATGCTATATAGTAAGGAGCTGGGTGGAGCGAAAGCCGTGCAGACATATTTGTGAACGTCCGTCAGAAACATCGAGGTCTGCGACCAAATATTGCGCGAATGCGAAACTTTATTGCGCACAGCCCACGAATTCGGTAATAAGTTTCGGAGTCAAAGCGCAATCTGAACAGTTGGTACTGGTATTGGGTCCACATCGCGCGTGATAAAAATAATTCGGCGCCGCGCCGCTGAATCATGTTTAAAGGTTGCGGCTTTGGGTAAAGGATAACAGCGGATGCCGGGCAGTAAACTTGATCCCATTGATCGTAAGATTATCGCGGAGCTACAGGATAACGGTCGCATGACAAACGTTGAACTGGCCCGCCGCGTCGGTATTTCGGCGCCGCCCTGTCTGCGCCGTGTGCGCACACTAGAGGAAACCGGACTGATCAAAGGTTACCACGCCGACGTCAATGCCCGCGAATTGGGTTTCGAGGTCCAGGTTTTTGCTATGGTTGGCTTGCACAGTCAGGCCGAGGTCGACCTGTCGGCATTTGAACAACGCTGCCGGGGGTGGCCGCTGGTCCGCGAATGCCACATGCTGAACGGCGAAATTGATTTTATTCTTAAGTGCGTCGCGCCGGATCTGTCTACTTTTCAGAATTTTCTGACCGAAGAATTGACCTCCGCTGACAACGTGGCCAGTGTGAAAACATCACTTGTTATACGCGGCGCAAAGAAAGCGCCGGGCGTGCCTTTTGAGGTGCTCGACCACGAAAACCATTAAAGTAACCGGGTGTCCCGGTTCAACCAACTTTCAGTATTTCGGATTCAAAGTTGCGCAAAATCGGGCGCGCCGTGCGGCCAAAGCCACCCAAATCACCGCGAAGGTGCGGGAAAATCTGCCGCATCTGAAATAGCTCGTCAGAACCAAGCACGTTGACACCGAAATTTCCGGGATGGAAGCTTTCGGATTCCAGACCGTTGACTTTGATAATCTGGTGGGCGTCAAACATCAGGTTGTAAAACCACAGCGTGCCACGCGGCCGCAACCGCAAAATGGAACTGGAATCGATCAGATCGATTGCTGACGCCAATGTTTCAGCCGTGTCAAACAAAGCTGCGCAGTTGGGATGATTTAATAAAACGCGAAAACCCGGCGTGACCAACAGATCGTGTTCCGGCCGCAACTGGCCAAGCGCGTCAGCCTTGATCCGCAGTGGCAACCGGTCCTCATCCTTGAAGTCAGAGCCGTCACACGAACACGAGCCTATCCATTTCAGGGTTTGCCAGCCATTGTCTTTGGTCCTGACCTGTGTTCCCGGTTGCAGGTCTTCGACGGCGGTGGGTCCACTATCTGTGTCGATCAGCGTGCCGCGTCCAAATCGCGCGCAAATATTTTCCAGAAACTCCGGCGACGCGGCGGTATAGGTGAACTTGCGGACCTCGCCGTCAGGCATAAGCGCAGAGACCGCAAAATTTTTACTGCGGACGATTTCTTTTTTAGCACGCGACGCGATTTTTTCTGTGGCCGCGACGTGGCGTGCACGGTGATCACTGGGTATCCTGGGAGCGTCGGAAGGTGCGCCGAACCGGTTGGTCGCAGGTTTTGGTATTTTGCCTGTTCCGGGGGCAGCGCCGGGAGAATAAGTCATGCGTTCAGTCCTTTTGGTCCTGAGTGCACGCCCACATCATACCCCGCCATAGTGTAGATGAACACGAAATTTACTGCGAATGCAGCAGATCAATCGTGAACAATATAGCGGTCAATCATCGGTTAAGTCAATGATATAAAAGGATTTTGCACGCATCAGCGACAATAGACACCTTAGGTTCGCTTTGTTTCGATTTGATTAATTTGCAATCGCGACGATTCATCACCTAACCTGCGTTGCCTCGGGCTTTGAAAACCGGCACAGTAATGTCAGCGACACAGGGCAGAAAGCAAGAGACGGCGCATGGGGTTTCAAAGCCAGGACAAAGTGCAGCGGGTGCGTGCCATGTTGCGGGCTAACTTTATCGTCGGTTTGCCGCGCTCGGGTGCCAGTATTCTGTCGGCGCTCCTGAAACAGAATCCGCGTTTTATGGCCCCCGGAACCAGCGCGGCGCTGGGATTGTTTGAACAATCACTGGCGCAATTCGCCAACGACGATCCGCTGAGCCGCATTTTAGATGGCGGTCAGATCAATGCCATCCGCCGGTCGACAATTGACGTCATCTATCACGACAGAAATCTCGATTCGGTGTTGTTTGATGGCAACCGCGGATGGTTGAATCACCTTGATATACTGACCGAAATCTTTCCTCTTTGTCGTTTCATCATTTGTGTGCGTAACCCCGCAGAAATTGTCAATTCAATGGAAATCGACGGGGATGCACGTCGTGCAGCGTCCGACGCATCCGATCTGGATGCCCGCATTGCCGCGCTGACAGACGGCGATGGTTATCTGGGTTTCCCCATCGCGCAGTTGCGTCACGCGCTGGGCACGCGCCATTCAGAGCGAATGATCGTGATCGATTATGAAAGGATCGTCGGTGACGCCGAAGAGGTGATTGACGTGCTTTATGATTTTTTGCGCGAAACCCCGTTTGATCACGATTTTGATGAACTGTCGCTACGCGTTCCACCGTGGTACGAGCCCGAGTGGGCGGTCGAGCGGGTAATTTCCGGCCCCGTGCGCAGGACCGGAAAAGAAACGGTTCTGCCGCTTAAAACCATTCAACAATTGTCCGGAAAAGCGTTCTGGCGCAATTTGCGAAAAACCGGAGCCACGTTGATGCTGGGCACCAGTTAGTTCCGGCCTGTTATTACGCCTGCGCTTTCATTGGCTCGGGTTCCCAGATTTCAAACCGGTCCTTCAGTGCATCCGCGCGATAACCGTGCTGCCAGGGCATGACCACATCCAATGTTTCGGCCTCTTCCAGAATCCATTTCATCCAACGTCTTGTTTCGGCCATTGCGCGGTCTCCTGCAAATAGTGCGTTATTGGTTAATTTAACCATCATTGCGTCGGGACAATGGCAGCGGCTGGGTTTTCAAAGGCCATTTTTGATCCGCGTATTGCATTTTGAATCGGACCACTTACGAACCATTTTAGTAAAATCATTACAAATATTTAGCGGCTTGCAGCAAGAAAGTTCTGCGCTGCATACGTCACGCAATCGTCTTGATTTGCGGCAAAAATTGGTCGCCATGTGCCCGTGTATGACACAGTTCAACCTGCGGGACTGATAATTATAACCGAATGGCGGAAATCAATCGCCCGTAATCGGGTTCACCCGCGTGGGTGGCGCGGCGGTATGAATAATACCGCGCCGCGTCACCGTAGGTACAATGTCCGGTCCAGACCGCGCGCGCGACGCCGGCGTTTTTAAGGCGCGCCAGACTGTAACCGGGCAGATCAAATTGCTGCCGGTCGCCGTGCCCCGCACCAAAAAACCGGGCGTCGCGCGGGTCGCGCGCGCAAAACGGCAGGCTGAATTCCGGCCCGACTTCATAGGCGCTTTGGCTGATACACGGGCCGATAGCGGCATTAATTCGGGTGCGTTCCGCGCCCAATGCCTCCATCGCGTCCAGCGTCGCCTCGAGAACACCGTCGAGTGCACCTTTCCAACCGGCATGCGCCGCGCCGATCACACCGGCAGCACGGTCGGAAAACAAAACCGGCTGGCAATCTGCCGACAGCACCGCCAAAGCAAACCCAGGCCGGTCGGTGACCATAGCGTCCATCTTTGGTTTAGGTGATTGTTGAGGGCCGCTCACATGGAAAACATCCGGCGAATGGACCTGGTGCAACGAAATCAGATGGTCGGGGTTCACCCCCAAATGACCCGCGACCAGGGCGCGGTTTTGCTGCACGCGTTTCGGCTGATCGTCGGACCCCGCCCCGCAGTTCAGACCCTTATAGATACCTTTGGAAACGCCCCCAAGACGGGTAAAAAACCCGTGCGCAATGTCGCCGTGTACATTAGACGTCAGAGGCTTCAGTGTCATGGCGAAAATCCCGGCGGTACTGGTGTTCCTTTTGGATACAGAGCGATAGCCTTGAACAGCGTCCCCATTTCGTCGGGTGACGTCAAGCGGTGCAACGACGCATTATGGGTAAGCAAACGCTCCCCGCCAAGCCTTTGCGCCAATATCGCAGCGCGTTGTCCAATCCCAAGATTGTTCAGCAGATCGCCCTGAGCGATTGGCGCGCTTACGGCACTATTGCGCGCCGCCTGCGCCAAGGCCGAAAAATTGACGTGCGCACTTAGGTCGCATTCGCCGGGGCCGTGCAACGCGGGGACTTTTTCGTGCGATTTCACCGCCTGAAAACTATCTCCGTGCGCCCCCAGTCGCCCGTAATCAATAATAAGTGCCGCGCCGCCCGAAGTTGCCAGCCGCAACGAAATCTCCGAGATCATCGCGTCCGACGCAGAGTTGACTTCGACGATGTCGCCGGTTTGCGCGGGGATGTCCAGCATTTCAACCGGCAAGAGCGGCCCAAGACCAAAGCACAATTCGCCAGCGTCCAAACCGATTTGTCGTTCGCGCCAGCCGTCGTCAAATTTGACGTATTGCCGGATTGGCAAAGCGTCAAAAAATTCGTTCGCGACCAAATACACCGGCTGATCCGGCAGGCCGTCAAGCCGCTCCGTCCAGTGAATGTTCGTGCCCGAAAGGGTGGTTTTCTGGATATGGCGCAAATCGGTGTTAACCTCGACCAGCCACAGTTCAGCCGCGTCCACAAATCCGGGAACCGCTTTTGTGGCGCGCAGGATATCCGCCATCAGCGTGCCGCGTCCCGGCCCCAGTTCTGTCAGGGAAAAAATTTCCGGGCGGCCCTGATCGATCCAGCATTGCGCCAAACACAACCCAATCAGTTCGCCGAACATCTGGCTGATCTCGGGGGCGGTGGTAAAATCGCCGACCGAACCCAGAGGATCGTTGCGCCGATAATATCCGTGTTCGGGGTGCATCAGGCAAAGTGTCATATACTCTGCAATCGACAGCGCTCCAAACCTGTTGATCTGTTGGTGCAGAATGGCCTTTAGCGGGCTCATGCCTTGCGGCGCGCCCATATGATCACCGCAGCACCGACCACGATCATTGGCAGCGACAAGACTTGCCCCATGGTCACACCAAACCCTGCTTCGGTACCAAATTGCACAACGTAACCCCACGGATTTAGCGGTGACACAAATTGCGCGTCGGCCTGACGGAACAGTTCGACAAAGGCGCGTGAGACGCCATAAACCACAAAAAACACACCAATCAATTGCCCTGGCATTTTCAACCAGCCGCGATAATGCGCCAGATAAAACATCAGTAACCCAAGCACGATGCCCTCAAGTCCGGCCTCATAAAGCTGCGACGGGTGGCGCGAACACGGTCCGATCCAATCGACGGGACACTGCAAGGCGCGGTCGTCGGGAAACACGATCGCCCAAGGCACTGTCGATGGGCGGCCCCATAATTCAGGGCGGATAAAATTGGCGATACGCCCCAGAAACAAACCGATAGCGACAGAAACCGCAAGGCAATCTCCGACGCTTGCAACGGGTAAATCGTGGCGGCGCGCGAACAGGTATCCGGCGACGATCACGCCCAGGAAACCACCATGAAAAGACATGCCGCCCTGCCACACCATGGGAATTTCAAGCGGGTTCGTCAGATAATACGTGGGCTGGTAAAACATCACAAAACCCAACCGTCCGCCGATGATCACGCCAAGAATGATCCACGTCAGCAATTCCTCGGGTTGCTTCGCCGTCATCGGTGGCGTGTCACCGGGCCAAAGCTGTGGCCGGTTCACCAGTATAACAACCCAGCGCCACGCCAGCAGCAGCCCGGCGATATAAGCCACGGCGTACCAGCGCAACGCCAAGTGGAAAGGGCCGGGATTGATCGAGAAAATTTCGGGATCTATGGCGGGAAATGGAATAAGGAAGGTCAAGTATGCACCGTCATTGGGCTTGATTGCTGGCACGATCTATAGGGATGATCTGTCACCTTGGCAAATCACGCAGGTGTTGCCATATAGGATGGGTAGCGGACCGGTACCGGAGAAAAACATGCAAACGCGCAACAAGATATTTGACGATATTTCACAATTGATGACCAACGCGATGGGTGTGGCGCAAGGTGCCAAAAACGAGGCCGACACAGCAATGAAAAGCTGGATCGACCGTTGGCTGGCAGACCACGATTTCGTCACCCGTGACGAATTTGATGCCGTACGCGCCATGGCACAAAAAGCGCGCGAGGAAAACGAAGTGTTGCGGGCGCGCCTTGATGCATTTGAGGGAAAGTCGAAAAAAGCCGCCAAATCAGCACCCAAACCGAAAACCGCTGTTAAATCCGCTAAATCCACAAAAACGGCGAAAAAATAAAACGACCAGATTAACCGGTCGTCAGCCCCGCTGAGCGCGAATTAGCGGGGGATAAGTATCAATTATTCCTTTACAGACTTGGCAAAACGGCCCACCATATATGGTAAGGTCGTAGCGATATTCTACGACTTGTTGTGAGGTTCTCTAAATCCAGCGGAGACAACATCCGCGGATAAAACATCGAGGAGATCAGCCAATGGCCGGTCAGGAGCACTATATAGGCAGTTCGGAAATCCACCCTATCGACATCGTCGAGACCCTTGCGGAACATCACGCATGGGATTTTGACCGTGTTGCGGACGATCAGATCGCCATGGTGATCGAAGGCGCGTGGCGAAATTATTCGATCACACTGGCCTGGTCCGATTGCGACGAAGTCCTGCGGTTGATCTGTACATTTGAAATGGATCCACCGACCGAGTGCCTGCCTGCGCTTTACGATGTGATGAACCGCGCCAACGACAAAATCTGGACCGGCGCATTTACCACGTGGCGCGAGCAGCGGCAGATGGTGTATCGGTACGGTTTGCTTTTGACCGGCGGTGAAGTAGCCGGTGCTGCACAGATCGGCCAGCTTTTGAGCACGGCCGTGCGCGATTGCGAACGGTTTTATCCGGCCTTTCAACTGGTGTGCTGGGGCGACGAGACGCCGGAACAGGCGATAAAAGTCGCGATGACAGAGGCCTACGGACGCGCCTAATTCGGGACAGAGTCAGCAGCGGTGACGCAGATGGATTTCACAACGATCAATGACCGTGGGCTGGTGCTGCTGGGATGCGGAAAAATGGGTTCGGCGATGCTGCAGGGCTGGATGTCCGGCGGCATCGATCCGGCTGCGGTCTTTGTCATCGAGCCTTATCCGACCGACTGGTTGCAATCTCTGACGGAACTGGGGCTGCATCTGAACGGCGAGCTGCCCGGAAAGGCCGCAATTTGCGTGATTGCGGTCAAGCCACAAATGGTGGGCGAAGCGGCTCCGGCACTGCGGGCACTGGGCGATGGTGCAACAGTGTTCCTGTCGATCGCGGCAGGGACGTCCATTGCGACGTTTGAAGCGGCCTTTGGCACGGACACACCCATCGTACGGGCCATGCCCAACACGCCCGCAGCAATTGGTCGTGGAATATCGGCGCTGATCGGCAACACCCATGCGGGGGCAAAGGACCTGCAACTGGCCGAGGACCTGTTGCTGGCCGTGGGGCAGGTCGTAAGGTTGGATAATGAAGCCCAGATGGACGCTGTGACAGCCGTTTCGGGGTCAGGACCGGCCTATGTGTTTCACCTGATAGAAACGCTGACGGCGGCGGGCGAGACCCAGGGATTGCCGCCGGAACTGGCGCTAAAGCTGGCGCGCGCGACTGTGGCCGGAGCCGGTGATCTGGCCGAACAGTCAACGGAATCACCCACACAGTTGCGCGTCAATGTCACCAGTCCGGCGGGCACGACAGAGGCGGCGCTTGGCATTCTGATGGATACGGACAGCGGGTTTCCGGCGCTGCTGACCAAAGCCGTCAAGGCCGCCGCCGACCGCAGCCGCGCGTTGGGTTGAACCATGGATACGATTGAGTTTTCGCAGTTTCTGGATGTTGAAATTCGCGTTGGAAATGTGGTGCGCGCCGAACCTTATCCCGAGGCGCGCGTTCCGGCGATCAAACTATGGATCGATTTTGGGCCAGAGATTGGCGAGAAAAAAACCTCGGCGCAAATCACCAAACATTACGACGCCGAAACGATTTCCGGTCGTATGGTGCTTGCGGTTGTCAATTTTCCACCGCGTCAGATCGGCAGGTTCATGTCCGAAGTTCTGGTTCTGGGTGTGCCCGACGAGAATGGCGATACCGTGCTGCTGCGTCCGGACACCGACACTCCTGTTGGCGGTCGTGTGCACTGATGGCGCGACCCCGTATGCTGATCACGCGCCCCATGCCCAAAGCCGTTTTGGCGGCTGCACGGCAGATCTGCGACGTGTCGATGCGCCCGGAGAACACCGGGCAGCGCCTTGACGACATGGCGATGAATCTTGTCGAATTTGATGTGATCCTGCCTACTTTTGGCGATACGCTGAATGCGCAAACATTTGCAGCAGCGCTTGATTGCCGCTGCAAGTTGGTGGCCAATTTCGGGGTTGGCTACAACCATATAGACATTAAAGCGGCGTGCAAAAAAGGCGTTACCGTGACAAATACTCCGGGCGCGGTCACCGACGCCACCGCCGACATCGCCATGACGCTGATGCTGATGGTGGCGCGGCGTGCAGGCGAGGGCGAACGCCTGGTGCGCGCAGGTAACTGGGGTGGCTGGCACCCAACGCAACTGATGGGCACACATCTGGGTGGCAAAACATTGGGCGTGATCGGCATGGGGCGCATAGGGCGGGCGGTGGCGCGGCGGGCGCATTTCGGCTTTGGCATGAATATCGTGTTTTACAACCGATCGGTCGTCGCGGACCCTACGGTGCCCGCAAATCAACTGGAAAGTTTGCAGGCAGTCATGGCGGTCAGCGATTTTATCAGCGTCAACGTTCCGGGTGCTGCCGAAAACCGGCATTTGATTTCGGAGCGCGAATTGGCCGCCGCCAAACCCGGGTCGTATCTGATCAACACCGCGCGCGGTGACGTGGTGGACGAAACCGCATTGATCACAGCTTTGCATTCAGGAAAACTGGCGGGCGCGGGGCTGGATGTCTACGAGAACGAGCCTTACGTCCCTGAGGCTCTGCGCGCCATGGACAACGTGGTTCTGCTTCCGCACCTCGGCACCAATGCGCTAAGCGTGCGGGAAGAAATGGGCTTGATGGCGGTGGAAAACGTGCGCGCGTTTCTGGCCGGCGAAGTGCCGCCAAACGTGGTTCGTGGGTAAAAAGCGGTGCGTTCAGTCGCCTACAGCCTCGCGCCAGTGACGGCGACAGAGCGACACGTAAGTCTCGTTACCGCCGACCTGAACCTGAGCGCCTTCTTTTAGCACCGTGCCGTCCGGTTCCTGCCGTATCACCATCGTGGCCTTGCGCCCGCAATGGCAGATGGTGCGCACCTCGCGCATTTCGTCTGATAGCGCCAGCAAAGCGGCTGAGCCCGGAAACAATTCACCGCGAAAATCCACGCGCAACCCGTAACACATGACCGGCACCGACAGATCATCCACTGCGCGCGCCAGCTGCCAGACCTGATCTTTGGTCAGAAACTGCGCCTCGTCCAGAAAAACGCACGCGCAGGGCCCTTTGGCAAGCCGGCTTTCAATGACCGCGAACAGATCATCCCGCGGCGAATAGGTATCGGCACCGGACCCGATGCCAATGCGCGACGCGATACGTCCCGTTCCGTCGCGATCGTCCAGATTGGCAGTCAGCAAATAAGTGTCCATGCCGCGTTCGCCGTAATTATGCGCAGCCTGCAGCAGAATGGTCGATTTACCCGCGTTCATTGTAGAGTAGTGAAAATAGAGTTTTGCCATGCCGCGCTATGTGCCGCGACGGCCAGTCGGGATCAAGATCGATTTCACTTACTGGAACGGTTAAATTCGGGCCGAATTTCGGGAAAGCTGATCAATAGCATCAGCCAGATGACGATCCGCGACGTTCAGGTCGCCTGCTTCAACGCGCAATTTATGGGCCAGAACCAATACATCGGTGTGAGTGCGGCCCTGTGGTGGCTCAAATTTGTAACACGCCAGTTCGATCAGTTGGCCAAGGGGCTCTCTGAAGTAAATCGAATCCATAAATCCGCGATCCTTATGGCCTGAATGGCTGTACCCGGCTGCTTTCAGGCGGGCATCCGCCTGCGTGAAAACCGCGCGTGAAACCATGAATGCCAGATGATGCACGTTGCCCGGATCGCCCGGATTTGCGCTATCGTCGGCTTTGCGGTCTTCGCGGGTAAATACAGTGATCAGCCTGCCGTCGCCAGGATCAAAATACAGATGGTTGGTTTTCAGATCGTCCAAGTTTGGTTGTTCCAGCACCATCGGCATTCCCAAAACGCCCTGCCAAAAGTCTATCGACGTCTGCCTGTCAGCGCCGTTCAATGTGATGTGATGCACGCCTTGTACCTGTAGGATCGCCATGATCATGCCTTTCGATTTTCATTTGATGAACGATGGATTTACGGTTCTCAGCCTACGCCAATGGTTGAGGTTCGCAAGTCAAGTATTTTGTTGTATACCCGCCCCATGGTCAGGGTTTTGCTGTACGATTATCCGGGTTCGATCTGTTCGCAGATGGCGCGACTGGCGCTGGTTGAAAAGGGCGTGACGTTTGACCGGCACACTGTCGATATCATGAAAGCCAAAGAACAGTTTGAACCATGGTACGTTGCGCTAAATCCGAAATCCGTCGTGCCGACGTTGCGCATTGATGACGAGATTACCACCGACACCATAAACATTGTGCACAAGGTGGATGATCGGTTTGACGGCCCACATCTGACGCCCAATGATCCGTCTTTCATGAACCGGATGATGAGCGATATCATGGGGCTGCATTATGGTGTATTGCTCTATGCGGGCAGCCTGACAGATGAAGGGACATCGCCGACGATTATCGCAAGGGGCGAAATGCTGCGGCAAATGCTGAAAGAAAGACCTGAACATGCGGCGCTGCTGCAATCCCGGATTGACGGAAATCAACGCATGCAGGACATTTTGGCAGATGCGGCAAAAGTTGAAAAGCATTTGGATAACGCCCGGACGATCGTCGACATGTTGGATATTGCCCTTGGACAATCCGAATTTGTTGCAGCGGACAGATATAGTTTGGCAGATACCTTTGCCACAGCTGCGCTGGCGCGGTTCAGGATGCACGGGTTTGCCGGGTGGTGGGAAAATGCGATCAATCCCAATGTGGAACGCTACATCGACGCCATGAAATCACGGCCCAGCTGGACGCAGGCTGGTGTTGTGGACGGCCTGTCAGAGCTACACTGAGCGCCGAACCAGAACCGATCCAACCGAATAACCCGCGCCGAACGAACAGATCATCCCCAGATCGCCGTCTTCAAAGTCATCTGAGAATTTCGAAAACGCGATGATCGATCCGGCGGACGACGTATTGGCGTATTCCTGCAGGATGTTGGGCTGTTCACCGTCCTCGGGAATGCGGCCCAGAACCTTGCGACCAATGAAATCGTTCATGGCCTTGTTGGCCTGATGCAGCCACAGGCGTTTCAGATCGTCAGGCGTGGTATCGCGTTCACTCAGGTGTTCCAGCATGTGCGCCGACACGATCGGCAGCACCTGTTTGAACACTTTGCGCCCTTCCTGCATGAATTGCATATCGCGCCGGTCCGCAGTGCCGTCAGGGCGCGAACGTCGCAAAAATCCATTGTTGTTGCGGATGTTGTTGGAAAATTGCGTCAGGCATTTAGTCGACAGAATTTCGAAATGTGCGTGCGTGGCGGTCTCTTTGCGTTCCAAAAGTGTTGCGGTGCACACGTCGCCGAAAATGAAATGGCAATCGCGGTCGCGCCATTCCAGATGACCCGAGCAAATTTCGGGGTTAACCACAAGAACGGCACGCACAGAGCCGGCGCGGATCATATCGGCGGCGGCCTGAATGCCGAAGGTGGCCGAGGAACAGGCGACGTTCATGTCAAACGCAAAACCGCTGACGCCCAGCAGCTCTTGCACCTCGATCGCCACAGCCGGATAAGCGCGCTCCAGATTAGAGGCCGCGACAATCACAGCATCAACATCTGCCGCTGTTTTTCCGGCTTTTTTCAGCGCCTTTGTGCATGCATCCATCGCCATTTCGGCCATTATTCCCGGTTCATCGTCCGAACGCTGGCGCAGTTTTGGGTGCATGAATTCTGGGTCGAGCACGCCTTTCTTGTCCATCACGTAACGCTGTTCGATGCCACTGGCGGCAAGGATGAATTCGGTGCTGGAGTGTTGCAGTTCCTCGACGTCGCCGGCCGCGATGTCCGCAGCGTTCGCAGCGTTGAACTTATCGGCGTAAGCGTTAAATGCGACCACCAGTTCGTCGTTGGTGATCACCTCAGACGGGGTAAACACACCGGTTCCGGTGATGACGGGCTGATGCATTTTGGCGCTCCTGAAGACCTGACCCAACGTGCCGCTTTTGGGCAGGTCGGGTCAAGTTAAAAGGCAGTACGTCAAGTCTGTGTCTTGGCTACATTATCGCCAGCAGAGCCATCACCGCGATCACGATATTGACCACCAGCGCCAGCACGTGGATGATCGAACGCGGCCCGCCGTTGTCCTTGCCGATACGCGCGTAATAAAATGGCCAGTAAAGCAGGCGCAATCCGACGGCGGCCAGAACCAGCCACGTCAGCCACCTGGGATCGGCCCCGGCCATCATGGCTAGGATTGAGGCGGCAAAAAGGGCGGAAAAATTCTCAACCCCGTTCATATGCGTGCGCACGATCCTGAAGGTGCTGTCGTTGAAATCACCCAGAACGGCGGCACCGGCATCCTGACCTTTGATGCCGTTTTTGACGAGCCCCGCGATAAAAGATTGCACGACCAGAGCCAGCGTCAGCGCGCCAAGCGCCAGCAACGCGGTCTGGTAGGTTGCGATAAGGTTTTCCATGGATATGTTTCCCCGTTTTCGATTGTTATTGGGGGGTGATAACACGATTAACAAGTTGGTTAAAGAGTGAATTGAAGCAGAGTCGTGAACGACAAATCAACGACAGCAGAGAGCCCAAGGCGGAAACGAAGCGCCGCCAAAGGGGCGGGTTGGAGTCGTCCGGGACTGGCGTCACGAAAGGAATTGCGGCGACGAACGTGGTTGGCCAATTAGGATATTTTGTTCTACAAAGCTCACCCTTGCAGCGACCGTACCCTGATCTCCCCATCCCGCGCGGACCGCATCGCCAGCGCCGCTGCGTGCGACCCGGCCGCTGTGGTGAAATATGCCATTCTGCCCAGCAACGCCACCGAGCGGATTTCCCGACTGTCTTCAACGGCAGCGGCGCCTTCGGTCGAGTTGAACAAAAGGTTGATCTCGCCGTCCTTCAAATGATCGAGCACCGTGCGCCCGCCCTCATAAACCTTGTTGACGATCTGCGCGCTTAGCGCGTTGTCGGCCAGAAACGCCGCCGTGCCGCGCGTCGCCATGATGTCAAAACCCAGATCGGCGAGGATCTGCACCGCCTCGACCATCATCGGGGTTTTGTCGGCGTCCTTGATCGAAATAAACGCGCAGCCCGAATTTGGTAAAACGTGCCCCGCGCCCATTTGTGCCTTCAGGAAAGCACCGGCAAACGAACGGTCCCAGCCCATGACCTCGCCGGTCGAGCGCATTTCGGGGCCCAGCAGCGTGTCCACACCGGGAAAGCGGGCGAACGGCATCACAGCCTCTTTGACGCTAAACCAGGGCATGTCAGGGTCGGCGAGCGTCATCGGATCGGCAAAGGGCAGCGTGTCATCGACGTCGGCGTTTTCGGGATACGGAGGCCGGGTTTCAAAGGCACTGAGTTTTTCGCCCGCCATGACACGCGCAGCAATCGCGGCGATGGCGCTGTCGGTAGCCTTGGCGACGAACGGCACCGTGCGGCTGGCGCGCGGGTTGACCTCCAGCACATAAACTTCGTTGTCCTGAATGGCGAACTGCACGTTCATCAATCCGACCACGTTCAGGCCCAGCGCCATGGCCACCGTCTGGCGTTTCATTTCGTCGATCAGATCCTTGGGCAATGAATAGGGCGGCAAAGAACAGGCGCTGTCACCCGAATGCACGCCGGCCTCTTCAATATGCTGCATCACCCCCGCAACATGGACGTCAGAGCCGTCGCAAATGGCATCAACGTCCACTTCGATCGCGCCCACCAGATAACTGTCAAGCAAGACCGGGCTTTTGCCGGAAACATTTACCGCTTCGTTGATATAGCGGGTCAACTGGGTGTCGTCGCGGATAATTTCCATGGCACGCCCCCCCAGCACATACGACGGACGGATTACCAGCGGGAAACCTACGTCTTTGGCGATTTCAAACGCCTGTTCGGGACTGGACGCGATACCGTTATACGGCTGTTTGAGTTTGAGATCGTGCAACAGTTTTTGGAACCGCTCGCGATCCTCGGCCAGATCGATCGCGTCAGGGGTGGTGCCGAGGATCGGGATGCCCTCGGCCTCCAGATCGTTCGCCAGTTTGAGCGGCGTTTGCCCGCCGAACTGCACGATTACACCGTGCAGCGTGCCGTTTTCCTGCTCGACACGCAGGATTTCCAGCACCGATTCCAGCGATAGCGGTTCAAAATACAGGCGGTCCGAGGTGTCGTAATCGGTCGAAACCGTTTCGGGATTGCAATTGATCATCACGGTTTCATAACCGGCTTCGGTCAAAGCATAACAGGCGTGGCAACAGCAATAATCAAACTCGATCCCCTGACCGATACGGTTGGGGCCACCGCCGAGAATGACGACTTTCTTACGATCTGTCGGGCGGGCCTCGCATTCGACTTCGCCCATCATCGGGGCCTCATAGGTCGAATACATATAGGGCGTCTGCGCCTCAAATTCCGCCGCACAGGTATCGATACGTTTGAACGCGGAAGTAACGCCAAGGCGGTTGCGCTGCACGCGAATATCGCGCTCTGCCAGTCCAGTGAGCTTGGACAGGCGGGCGTCGGTAAATCCCATGGCTTTGATGGCGCGCAGGCCATTGGTGTCGTCGGGCAGGCCATGCGCGCGAATAGTGTTCTCGGTATCAACGATTTCGCGGATGCGCGCCAAAAACCACGGGTCAAACGCGGTGGCGGCGTAAATATCGTCGTCTGTAAGCCCGTGGCGCATCGCTTGGGCAATCAGGCGCATACGATCCGGCGTGCGCGCAGAAATTGCGCGGGTAACGGCGGCTATGTCCGGCGCGCCGTCAATGGAAATTTCGTCAAAGCCCGACAGGCCGGTTTCCAGACTGGCCAGCGCCTTTTGCAGACTTTCGTGGATCGAGCGGCCAATCGCCATGGCTTCGCCCACCGATTTCATGGCCGTGTGAAGGATCGGTTCGGACCCCGGGAATTTTTCGAACGCGAACCGCGGGATTTTGGTGACCACGTAGTCGATGCTGGGCTCGAAACTGGCGGGCGTCACCTTGGTGATATCGTTGTCAAGTTCGTCCAATGTATAGCCCACGGCCAGTTTGGCGGCGATTTTGGCAATCGGAAAGCCGGTGGCCTTGGAGGCCAGAGCGGACGAACGCGACACCCGGGGATTCATTTCGATCACCACCATGCGCCCATCGACCGGATTGACCGCCCATTGCACATTGCTGCCGCCGGTTTCGACGCCGATTTCGCGCAGAACATTGATCGAATGCGTGCGCATCATTTGGTATTCTTTATCCGTCAGCGTCAGCGCGGGTGCCACGGTGATGCTGTCGCCGGTGTGCACACCCATGGGGTCGATGTTTTCAATCGCGCAGATAATGATGGCGTTGTCGGACTTGTCGCGCACGACTTCCATTTCGAATTCTTTCCAGCCAAGCAGCGATTCATCGATCAGAATCTGGTTGACTGGTGAGGCGTCCAGACCGCTGGCGCAAATGGCCTCGAAATCTTCGCGGTTGTAGGCGATCCCGCCACCTGTGCCACCCATGGTAAATGCGGGGCGGATAATTGCAGGCAGACCAATCGTTTCCAGTGCGGTGATGCATTCTTCTTTGTTGTGGGCGACAGTGGCCTTGGGGTTCTCAATACCCAGCCGGTCCATTGCCTCGCGAAACAATTTGCGATCTTCGGCCATTTCGATCGCTGCGCGGTCCGCGCCGATCATTTCCACGCCGTATTTTTTCAGAACGCCCATGTCGTCCAGCGCCAACGCTGTATTCAGTCCTGTTTGCCCGCCCATGGTCGGCAACAACGCGTCCGGTCGTTCATGGGCAATTATTTTTTCAACAACTTCAGGCGTGATCGGCTCTACATAGGTCGCGTCCGCCATGCCCGGGTCGGTCATGATGGTGGCCGGGTTGGAATTGACAAGGATGACGCGAAAGCCCTCTTCTTTCAGGGCTTTGCAGGCCTGTGCGCCGGAGTAATCAAATTCACAGGCCTGCCCGATGATAATCGGCCCGGCGCCGATGATCATGATCGAATTGATGTTGTCTCTTTTGGGCATAGTTGGTCCTGCGCCGCCTGTCCGCAACTTAGCAACGAAGCGCGTCGGGAGGTGGTTGGAAATTGCAAATTGACGTGGTTATAGGCACCCAGCCATTGGGTTCAAGAGACGAATTGTCCCCATAGGTTCCGTCCCGCGTGTATTACGCGAAACCTGATATTCGTTGGAAACCACAGACCCACGAAATAAGAATAGCCCTGAAGCGGGCTATTGCACACGTTCCTAGGTCGATGCCCTGGTTAAACGGCTGTAAAGACACGACTTTGCATGGCGTCACAGCCAAAGACGGATTCCGGTTTGCGCTTGCGGCACCAAAAGTGCGCAATGCGTTCCACAAAATCGGGCTGCTCAGGCGCTTTTTAATCGTCGTCGAACCAGCCCCGGTCAGCACCACGATGGCAGCCCTGACAATTGCTAAGCGTACCGATTTCCGGTTGCCTGGCCGCCCAGTTGCGCAACCTTGTACCGTGTTCGTGCGTAAACCACCGAAACTCTGTGATCCTTAGTGGCACTTCGCTGGCAGGAATCCTGCGCAGGAATCTTGGATTCCTGCCATTGCGGTCGGCCGCGTTTCTGACAAGATATTTTTCGATCTTGGTCCGGTCAGCTTCACTCAGGGACGCGTCTTCACCAAAGTGGTCTGGCAAAGTACTCATGATTTTCCGCCACGAGCGAATGGGTAAAAAACCGGGTTGATACGCCATATGGCAGGCCGAGCATTCCTCGGCGGTCAAAGCATTGGTAATTTTACCGATGCCGGGCCCATCGGCGGCGGCGTTTTGTGGAAGCACGGCAACTGTGATGATTATTGCGGCAAGTTTTACATTGTTCCAAAGAGTCATTTTGCATTCCTTTTTGCGACGGATGGCGGTTTGATGCCGGATCGAATTCATTGACTCATTAGGTAGGTGAGGATGTTGCCTTTTTCGGCTGCGCTACATTCGCGGCCCAAAACGGTATTGCAGTTGCGGCGAAACCATTTGGCGACTTTTTCGGGATCAGTGAATCGGTTGGGATTGGCGGAAACGGCCATGGGTTCGATCACTTTGCCCACCCGTGTTCTGCCCTGATTACGCAGGTTTTTCGTGTGGCACGATGTGCAGGAAGGCGATTCGGGTTTTCCACCCTGATGTGTGCCCTGAAAGAACTCTTTACCTGCGGCGGCCGAAAAGCTGCTGACACCAGCCTCCGAGGCGAAGGATTTCAATATGGCATCGCGCGCCGGATTGGCCGCGGTCGGTTGGGCGACAATCAGACCCGAAAGGGCAATAAACAGGATTTTCATGAGGTGGGTTTCCTTGGAATTTCGATATTGGTTGGCAGGTAGCGCCCTGTAGCCGTGTCTTGATGACAGGCCGCGCAGTTTGACTTGGCAAATATCGGTGGTCGGCTGAACGTGGCTGCCGGAACCGCCTGATGGGTTGCAATCCAGAATTTGGTCTCGGTCAGGGCAAACGGTTTTGCCGGATTGGTCAAAGATAAAACATGCGCCGGCTTTGTATCTGCGGTTTCGGATGCATTGGCTGTCAGCCAGTCGGTCAGTTCACTGACAGTTGCGGGATCAAGGCTGGCGTCTTCGCCAAAATGGTTTGGGAGTGTCGCCATCAGATTTTGCCAGTCAACAGTGCTGAGCAAACTGGGGTGATAGGCAATATGACATTCCGAACATTCAGCCGCGTAAGTTTTATTCAAAGGGTAAGCGGGTACGCCAAGACCGGGTTTGGATGCCAGATTTGTCAACCCGTATGCCGTTCCACCCAAGAGCGGAATCAGCACAAGCGTCATCATGATTGGTTTCGCTTTCTTTGCCGGGGCCGCATGATCCCCGACCCGGATTTGTTTGCGCCCTGTAACCATGGATTTAGGCAGGTTTTCCCGCGTGCGGAAACTTTCAAACAACGCCCCGGCAATGTGGGCACCAATCAACCACATCAGCACGGTCGCCAAGAACGCGTGTGCGTAGGAAACAAGACTGCCCACTTTGAACGAGGTCATAAATGCAAGGGGCCCGACCTTGAAAATACCGCCCAAGGCAATTGTGCCCGTCAACCCCAGACCAAGAACGCTGGCCAATAAGGCAAGAACCATCAGAGCCCCCAAAGGATTATGGCCCAAGTGCCGGGACGCGGTTCCGGCTCTGAGCGCATCAAAGTGGTCGCGCAATGTTTTGGTTGAAGTTATGAAACTGCTGAACCGCGCATATGTTGGCCCTAAACCACCCCAAAGCACGCGGGTCGCCACCAATGTCACGGCAACAGTTCCCGCGATGTAATGAAGCTGTAGCCACGTGGCACCCAACAGGTAACCGCTGATCAGAGACACACCAATGCAAACAAGCAAAAGCCAGTGAAAGCCCCGGACAAATTTATCCCAGACGTAGGCTGTTTTTTTGTTTTCGCTGTCATGTGGCATGTCTACGGACCCGAACCGATTGTGGTGAACACCATTTAAGCGCGCGCGTCCCCGGCGATATTGAACCGGAGTTGTATCCACATGCACCGAAAGTTGGAGAACGGCACATTTCAGGCATCTACAACCAAAGTTTGGGTGGTCGGCGTACATCAGTTTGCCGGTTGGATTCGGACGGCGCGGCATCGGTGAAATGCCGTCAACTGAACCGCTCGACGGGACTGCCAATGCAGTATTTTTGGCCTAAAAACAAACATTAACTGTTTGTTTATTAAGTGGATTAACGGTTTTCTTTGAACGGCCGGTAACGTGTTTTCGAACGGAATGAATGATTGACTTTCCGGGTTACGTATCCTTGCATTTTTTTGAAATCAAACTGTTTGGCCTGAACAGGTTTATTCCCATTCCATCTGTTCAAACACAGTTTGTGCGTTGCGTTTGGCCAGCTGGTCAAAGTTTTGCAGATAGGAAAACGCAGACTGATCCACATTGACCGATCCGATGATGTCGCCGCCATTCTCGATGTGTTGTGCCATTTGCGCCCGTACGTGCACCAAGTAATCATAGGTTTGCGCTGTGGCCGTCAGCATATCGGTGGCGTGACCGTGGCCGGGGACAACGTGGGTGGCGTCAATTTCCGCCATTGCCTCAAAAGCTGCCACCCAGTCCACGGAACCTGCCATGGGGCCGATACCGAGTAAACGCTCCGTGAAAACGATATCGCCGGTGAACAGCGTCGATTCTGACGGTACAAAGACGAAAATATCACCGGGCGTGTGCGCTGGTCCCACGTAAGTCAGATTAAGCGTCGTGTCGCCCAGTGTAACCTTTAGTTCGTCCGCAAACGTCTCTGTCGCGTTCACCGGCTCGGTGCCTGCGTATTGGTCCTTGAGAAAGAATGTGGAGCCTTCGATCTGCAGCGAAACACGGTCCAGATGGTCCGCGTTCGCGGCCTCGGACGCAATGATCCGCGCACCCCGTTGCTGCCAATAATCGTTGCCAAACCAGCGGTGGTCCTGCCCGCCGGTATCGATGACGATTTTGACAGGTTGGTCGGTGATCTCTTTGATCGTCGCGTCGATTTCCTGCGCGCCCTTCCACGATCCACCGGGATCCATCAAAACCACACCGTCGCTGGTGATGACCACGCCAAAGGTGGCGTTGTTGCCAAAGTTGGTCTCGTCGCGCCCACCAATCGGACCGACAAGCGCATAGACCTTGTCGGTGACTTTCTGAATTTCAAGACCCGCCCATACCGGCGTGGAAAAAATTGTGGTCATCAGAATCAGCGTCGCGCGCAGCATGGGGCACCTGTTTGGTTGGCAGTAACCGGATTGGGCGGGTTTAGCGCGCTTGGCCCGTCCAAAGCAATCCGGCAAAGCGTCACAGGATACCGGCACAGCTTGACATCCACGCCCCAAGCAGGTGTATCGGCGGGGACAAAATTTACCGTTCGGGGAATCCTTAAAATGCACCATTACCGCAGCCAGACTTGCGCAGATCTGAACGCCGCAAACGTTGGGCAAACCGTGCGCCTGTCAGGTTGGGTGCACCGCGTGCGCGACCACGGCGGCGTGCTGTTTATCGATTTGCGTGACCACTACGGCATCACGCAGGTTCTGGCAGATGGCGACAGCCCCGTTTTTGCGGCACTTGAAAAGGTGCGCTCTGAGTGGGTGATCCGCGTTGACGGCACGGTCAAGGCACGCGACCCCGAATTGATAAACAGCAACATCCCGACCGGCGAGATCGAGGTCTATATCAACGATCTGGAGGTTCTTGGCGCGGCCGACGAGCTGCCGCTGCCGGTGTTCGGCGATCAGGAATACCCCGAAGAAACCCGCCTGAAATACCGCTATCTGGACCTGCGGCGGGAAAAGCTGCAAAACAACATGCTGTTGCGCTCAAACGTTGTGGCCAGCATGCGCAAACGCATGTGGGACATCGGCTTTAACGAGTTTCAAACGCCGATCATAACCGCGTCTTCACCCGAAGGCGCGCGGGATTTTCTGGTGCCGTCACGCCTGCATCCGGGCACGTTTTATGCGCTGCCACAAGCCCCGCAGCTGTTCAAACAGCTGATCATGGTCAGCGGGTTTGACAAATACTTTCAGATTGCGCCGTGTTTTCGCGACGAAGACCCGCGCGCCGACCGCTCGCCCACGGATTTTTATCAGTTGGACATGGAGATGTCTTTTGTGACGCAGCAGGATGTTTTTGACACCATCCAGCCGGTCATTCAGGGAATATTCGAAGAATTCGGCGGTGGGCGCGTGGTGGACACCGATTGGGCGCAGATTTCCTATAAAGATGCGGCGCTGTGGTACGGCACGGATAAACCGGACCTTAGGAACCCGATCAGGATGCAAGTGGTATCAAAGCATTTCGCCGGGTCCGGCTTTCAGATTTTTGCGTCACTTCTGGAGCAGGAAGGCACCGAAATCCGCGCCATCCCCGCACCGGGCGGCGGGTCGCGCAAATTCTGCGACCGGATGAACAAGTTTGCCCAGGGCGAAGGGCTGCCGGGGATGGGGTATATCGTTTGGCAATCGAAAGGTTTTCCAAATGAAATGGTAGTGCCAGCAGATGATCGAGCTGATCCAGTTCAAACGAAACGTTTTAAAAATGCACAAAACATCGAACGAGACTACAACGAAGCAATTCGGAGAGGTGAAACACCAACCATCCCAGAACCAATATATAACTATGTATTCTCGGACGAAACGGTCGCAAAGGGACCTTTAGCAAACAATATCGGTCAGAAGCGCGCTGAAGCAATCCGCAACCAGCTTGAATTGAATCAGGGCGACGCTGCATTTTTCCTTGGTGGCAAACCCAAGGTGTTTGAAACCGTGGCTGGCAAGGCGCGTGTCACCATCGGTGACGAACTTGGCCTCACGGAAACCAACCGCTTTGCTTTCGCGTGGGTCGTGGACTTTCCGATCTATGAACGTGACGCGGAAACCGGACGCATCGACTTTGAACACAACCCGTTTTCCATGCCCCAGGGCGGCATGAAGGCGCTGGAGGGCGATCCGCTGGACGTTCTGGGCTATCAGTATGATCTGGCCTGCAACGGGTATGAACTGGTGTCGGGGGCCATCAGAAACCACCGCCCGGAGATCATGTTCAAGGCGTTCGAAATCGCGGGCTACGGTAAGGATGAAGTAAACAATCGCTTCGGCGCGTTGGTCAACGCCTTCAATTACGGCGCCCCGCCCCACGGCGGTTGCGCCGCCGGTATCGACCGGATTGTCATGCTGCTGGCGGGCGAAAGCAGCATCCGCGAAGTCATCATGTTCCCGATGAACCAGCGGGCGGAAGACCTGATGATGAACGCACCCAGTGAACCGGATAATGCCAGCTTGCGGGAGTTGGGGATCAGGGTATTGCCGGAGGCGTAAGAGTGGCCAAAGACGAAATCAAAATTAGTAAGTTTTTGAGTTTTGTGTTGCGCCACAAGCCGGATGCCATTGGCTTGTCTCTTGATCCCAAAGGGTGGGCGCATGTGCCAGAGTTATTGGATAAAGCGACACTAAAAATTACATATGAAGACATAACTGAAGTTGTGAAAAATAATGAAAAGAAACGTTTTGCTCTTTCCCCAGATGGTCAGTACACTCGCGCATCCCAAGGACATTCGGTTCAGGTCGACCTGGGACTAAAGCCAGTCAAGCCACCAAAGTATTTACATCACGGCACCGTTGAACGGTTTATCGAGTCCATCGAAGAAATGGGATTGTTACCTCAGTCCCGATTGCAGGTGCATCTGTCATCCGACGTGACAACAGCGTATGGTTAACTGACAGAGTTGCGCCGGAATTTATCGAAGAACTGGAATAAGTCGCCCGCAACACAATTTCGGTATCAACCAAAAAGGCGGGGGCTGCCCGCCCCCGCACCCCCGGGGATATTTCTGCCAATAAGAATGTGATGCCAGAAAGTGGCGGCGGGGGCGAATGTATTGTCATGTTGAATTTTTGGCAGGCTTTATATCGAAGCCGCAAAAAATTGACTCGGCTTGGCAAATGAGGGCGGGTCGCTATTAAACACACGCAAAAAATTGCAAAAAGATCAAATTGAACCGCAATTCGGTTGGGACCATACGTTTTTTACCCTTTGGCCGAATTATTGCCTATACTGCGACGGAACAAGACCCCTCGTGCGTTAAAGGGGGCAAAGGACACAGGAGCAGGTTTTGAACGTCAAGGTTTCCACGTTGAGCGCCATTCGGTTTGGTTACGGATTCAGGCCCGACGCGCCGCCGCCCGCGAACGCGGGGGACCTGATGGCGCAGTTGCGCGGGCCGGACCACATTACAACTGAACTGCCTATCGCCAATTTTCAGGTGCGCGTGCAGGAACGACGCGCGTTGGGGCGCTTGAAACGCGCAGCAAAGACGGGGGATTCCGAGGCGGTGGCCGCCGAAAAAAAGGCCCGGCAAAAAGCCGGACGCGGTATCCAAAAAGATTTTGTAACTACATTGCTGCGCCCGATTGTATCGCCGGACGGTTTTCGCGAACGCCTTGTGCAATTCTGGGCCGATCATTTTACCATTGTGGCCAAGGGTAAAGGACTGCGGTTTTTGGTATCCTCCTATATCGAGGATATCATTCGTCCCGGCATTACCGGCCGGTTTTCCGATTTGCTGCGCGGGGCGGCCACACATCCGGTGATGATGACGTATCTGGATCAGATCATATCGGTGGGTCCGAATTCGCCCTTTGGAATTGAAAAGGGCCGCGGTCTGAACGAAAATCTGGCGCGTGAGATACTGGAACTGCACACACTTGGCGTTCATGGCGGTTACACCCAGGGCGACGTGCGCCAATTCGCGGAACTTTTGACCGGGCTGCATTTCAACCGAAAGACCGGCTTCAGGTTCCTGCCAAAACTGGCGGAACCCGGGGCCGAAACGGTTCTGGGGCACAGTTACGGTAGTGACGCACCGGCGACGCTAGACGATATTTATGCCGTTTTGGATGATCTGGCGACGCATCCCGACACCGCGCGCCATCTGTCGCAAAAGCTGGCGGTGCATTTCATTTCGGACGATCCCGACCCCGGTCTGGTCAATCATATGGCTGGGGTATTCGCGGCCAGCGACGGTGATTTACTGGCGACCTACGCCGCGATGCTTGAACATCCCGCCGCATGGGAGGGGTTTGGTGACAAAGCCAAACAGCCGTTTGATTATATGGTTTCGGCACTGCGGGCGCTGGGCGTTGATATTGAACTGATCAAAGCGCTGCCCACGCGCAGCAAACGTCTGTATCTCAGCGCGCCGTTGCTGGTCATGGGACAGCCGTATCATCGCCCGGGCGGGCCGGACGGCTGGCCCGAAGCCGCCCAGGACTGGATCACACCGCAAGGACTGGCCGCGCGTATTCAGTGGGCGATGGCGATCATCAACGCGCTGGGACAGGAGCGTGACCCGCAGGACTTTGCCCGTTCGGCTTTGGGTGACGCTGCGGGTTCAAGACTTTTGCAGGCGCTGGGCGGCTCTGAAAGCCGCCTCGAGGGCATGGCTTTGGTGTTGGCGTCACCGGCATTCAACCGACGTTAGGAACGGGTTATGAAGCATAAAGCAAAACTGTCGCGCCGCGCTTTTATCGCACGCACGGCGGTGCTTGGGTGTTCGGCGGCGGCGTCGCCGCTGATCACACCGATTACCTTTGCTGCCGCACCTTGGGATGCGCGGCTGGTCGTGATCATTCTGCGTGGCGGCATGGACGGTCTGGACGTAGTGCAGCCCCACGGCGATCCAAGTTTCGCCGGCCATCGCCCGGGGTTGGGTCACGGCGGAGGCGCGCATGATCTGGACGGTTTTTTTGCCCTGAACGCGGGGCTGTCAGACCTGATGCCGCTTTGGCGCTCGCAAGAGCTGGCATTCGTTCACGCCGTTTCGACGCCGTACCGTGACAAGCGCAGCCACTTTGACGGTCAGGATTTGCTCGAAGCCGGCACCGGCGGCAAGTCTGGTGCGGGCAGCAGCCCTGACGGATGGCTGAACCGGATGCTTGCAGATGTGCCCGGGGTCGACGCCCGCACCGCCTTTGCTGTGGGCCGCGAGGACATGATCATCCTGAACGGCGACGCGCCGGTTTCGAGCTGGTCACCCGACGCGCGACTCGATTTATCGGCGCGGGGACAGGCACTGCTGGAGTTCATCTATCATGACGATCCGATTTTTCGCGGTGCGGCTGCGGATGCGATGGACATGGCGCAGCTCATGGATATGGGCTTGATCGACGGCGACGAGGACACCATGGGAACCATGAGCGCCGAAATGCAGGACAATCTGATGAACGCGCGCAAGGCCGGGCGTGCAGAATCACTGGCGCGGTTTGCCGGTGAACGGCTGAACGAAGATACACGCGTTGCGTCCTTTTCCATTGGCGGGTGGGATACCCACCGCACGCAGGGACGCGGGCTCAAAAAGGCACTGGGCGAACTCAGTGCGGCTATTTCAACGTTGAAAGATACCCTGGGGCCGAATTGGCAAAAAACTACGGTCATGGCAATGACAGAATTTGGCCGCACCGTGCGCGAGAACGGCGCCGGCGGAACCGATCACGGTACGGGCGGGGCAATGGTGCTGGCCGGGGGCGCGGTACGTGGCGGACGGGTTTACGGTGACTGGCCGGGGTTGCGCGATCGCGATCTTTATGACCACCGCGACCTGATGCCCACAGGCGATGTGCGTGCCTACGCCGCCTGGGCCATGCGCGGGATGTTCGGCTTGCAAAATGCGGCTCTGGAAGCACGAATTTTTCCGGGTCTCGACATGGGGGGTGATCCGCGTATTCTGGCCTGAGTGGCAGTATGGGATGGCAACGTGCAAGAGAATAACGGCGGTGAAATTGTTGCAGATTGGCGCGAACCGCCGCGCCCGGACCGTATTGAACTGGACGGGCGATTTGCACGGCTTGCACGGCTGAACGCGGACAGACATGCCGCCGATCTTTATCGTGCCAACGGATTAGATCGCGACACATCGCAATGGCGATATCTGCCGTACGGCCCGTTTTCGTCAGTGGCCACCTACCACCATTGGGTCCGCGATATGACGGCGCTTAACGATCCGGTTTTCTTTGCCATAGAAGATAAAGCAACGGGGCAATTTGGCGGCGTCGCCAGCTATTTACGGATTAATCCTGTGGCCGGTTCGATTGAAGTCGGCCATATCAATCTGGCAGCGGAACTCCGGCGCACCAAAGTCGCCACCGAAGCCATGTATCTGATGATGCAATGGGCATTTGAGTCTGGTTATCGACGCTTTGAATGGAAATGCGACGCAAGCAACATGCGTTCACGGCGCGCCGCAGAACGGTTGGGGTTTTCGTACGAGGGTATTTTTCGCCAACACATGTTGTCCAAAGGACGCAACCGAGACACGTCGTGGTACGCGTGCATCGACGTCGAATGGCCGGCCTTGAAAGAGGCTTTCAGCGTCTGGTTGCGTGACGACAACTTTGACCGTGACGGGCAACAGATAGAAAGACTTGCGGAACTCACGGCTTTGGTGCGGGTGTGCTCTGATCCGGAGTTGGCATTATAGATCGTGATGAAATGCCTGCGGCGCGGATATTTTTGGCCAATAAGATAAGCGACGCAGCAACAATTTTAGTCAAATTATTCGTATGCGTGACGCCTTGACAGAGCACCCTCTGCATCCGAGATGCTGAGGTGCGAACATAAACTGGAAACTGTGATGCCCGACCCAAACCCGCAAGCCATGGAATTTCTGCTGACCAGACGTTCGCGTCCGGCCAAGACTTTGACCACACCCGTGCCGACCCGCCATCAGCTCGGCCCGATTTTGCAGGCGGGCGCGCGCAGCCCCGACCACGGAAAGCTGGAGCCATGGCGTTTTATCGTTCTGCAGGGTGGCGCGCTAACACGGTTGGCGGGGCTTGTGGTTGAACTGGCGTCAGGGCGTGGTCTGGACGAGGACAAGACCGACAAAGCGCGACGGCAATTTGCCGATGCCGCGTTGGTGGTGGCGGTGGTTTCCTCGCCTGTGAATTCAGAGAAAATTCCGGCGCGCGAGCAGATGTTGTCGGCGGGGGCTGTGTGTCTGGCTGTGCTCAATGCGGCGCTGGCCTCGGGATGGGGCGCCAACTGGCTAACCGGCTGGATGGCGCATGACCCCGCGTTTCTGCATCGCGGTCTTGGGCTGACTGACGGCGAATTTGTTGCCGGTTTCGTGCACGTCGGCACCGAGGGTGCTGTCCCACCCGAACGGCCAAGACCCGACATGGGCACAATCATTGACTGGGTAAACGATTGATTTTCAGCGACATCGGCAAAGCCATCAGCCAGTTGACCGATCCGCGGTTGCGCGGTGTCCTTCTAAAGGCAGTCTTGTTGTCGTCAGCCCTGTTGGGGCCATTTGTGTTGGGGGCGACTGTTTTCGTGCACTTTTTCCTGCCGGATCAGCTGACCCTGCCGTGGATTGGTCCCGTGACAATAATGAACGGGTTGATCTCGGGGCTGTCTCTGGTGGTTTTTTTGACGTTGTCGGTGTTCCTGATGATCCCCGTGGCCACCGTGATTGTCAGTTTTTTGCTGGACGGCGTAGTCAGCGCCGTTGAGCGGCGGCATTATTCCGATCTGGCCCCTGTGCGGCCAACACCGCTTTGGGTGGCGATGATCGGCAGCATGCGGTTTTTGATGCTGCTGATGCTCGTCAATTTTATCGCGCTGATGATTTATTTGACTTCGGCGCTGCTGGCGCCGGTGATTTTCTGGCTGGTCAACGGATTTATGCTGGGGCGCGAGTATTTTCAACTGGTGGCGGAGCGCCGGTTGGGGCGGCGCGACGCGGCGGCACTGCGACGGCGGTACGGCGTGCAAATTTGGGTGGCGGGAATTCTGATGGCGGTGCCGCTTAGCCTACCGGTGGTCAACCTGTTTGTGCCTGTCGTCGGCGTTGCCGCTTTTACGCATCTGTTTCACAGGCTGAACCGCGACAGTGCTAGTATCGATTGAAAAAATCCAAATCCTCGACCGTGATGACGCCCGAAATGATCACGCCGCACACAGGCACCCAAATGGCAAATGCGGCGACGGTGACCCAAATAAATTTCTTTTTCAGTTTGGGGTCAACGGGGGCTGATGCCGGGGTGCCGGGGACGACTTCTCCGTCCTCGGATTGGCTTTTGATTCGCAGCGGCAGGGCGATGAACAGGCACATGAACCAGATCACCAAAAGCAGGACGATGGCGGATATAGGGTTCATTTCAGACTTGTTCCAATTCGACCAGCGTGCCGGTGAAATCCTTAGGGTGTAAAAAAAGTACCGGTTTGCCGTGCGCCCCGGTTTTGGGGTTGCCGTCGCCCAGAACGCGGGCACCTGAATTCACCAGACGATCGCGTGCCGCCAGAATATCAGCAACCTCATAGCAAATGTGGTGCATGCCGCCGGACGGGTTTTTGGCCAGAAATGCGGCGACGGGGCTGTCGCTGCCAAGTGGTTGCATCAATTCGATTTTTGTGTTGGGCAGGTCGATGAACACCACGGTCACGCCGTGGTCGGGTTCCGGCTGGGGATCACCCACGGCTGCACCAAGCGTGTCGCGGTACAGCGCGGCTGCGGCTTCCAGATCCGGTACGGCGATGGCAACGTGGTTGAGGCGGCCGATCATGGTGTGCTCCTTCAGGGCGTTCACCTTGCAGATAATCGCACCAGCCGCCTGGCGCAATGGGCGAAGTAAGGCGTCACGGTCGCAGGGTGTAGCGTATTGCGTGCGCGCAATTAACGGCGCGTTAGGACAGTGGTGTCGTAATCGGGCTATCCCGAGTCGAGCTTACGAGGTTGCCATGGACAGTGACGCACTATTGGAAAATCCCATGACGCGCATGGCGTCGGCACGCCGCCCGCTGCTGGGGGTGACCGTTTTGCTGGTCGAGGACAGCCGCTTTTGTTCCGAGGTGGTGCGCCTGATGTGCCAGCGCGCCGGGGCGCGATTGCGCCGTGCTGACAGTTTGCAGTCTGCACGCCGTCATCTGGCGACTTACCGTCCTTCGGTCGTGCTGGTCGATCTGGGACTGCCCGACGGATCGGGTCTGGAGTTGATCAAAGAAATCGCCGGTCAAAGCGGCGCGCAACCGGTTCTGTTGGCGACGTCGGGCGAGGACGCATCCTTGTGCGAAGATGCGGCCATCGCCGCAGGGGCGCAAAAATTCCTGGCCAAACCATTCAAAGACGCAACCACGTTCCAGAACGTGGTGCTCGGCTGTTTTCCCGACGCGCGCAAAGTCGAATTTGGCAATGTCGTGGCGTTGACCTACGAAGTCAAGCCGGACTCGCTGGCGCTCGGTGAGGATCTGGATCACATTCGGGATCTGATAAACGAAGCCTTGGCCGACGGTGATACGGGCGCTTTGACCTATTGCGCGCAATTCTTGCGTTCGGTCGCAGCGTTTTCCGAAGATCCCGATTTGGCGCAAACTGCCGAAAACCTGACGGCCCGGTTGTTGCAGGGCCATGCTGGACGTGCACTGGCAGGTCAGACCGTTGACATGATTGACGCGCGACTGCGGGCTGTGCCGGTCGCGTAAAAAACACTGGTGAAGCAGGTGTTTTAGTGGCAGCCTGACCGCCATGGACATCATAACGAACACATGGCTGGGCACCGGTTTGCCCCAAACCGTATCGCAGGCGTTGGGCGATACCGGCGACCTTGTGACCGACGCGTCAAACGCGCAGGCACTGCTGGACCGTTGCGGTATGTCAGCGGCGACGCCGCTGGTCGAGACCACTGATTTGGCGGCGCTCGCCGGTATTCAAAACCTGCTCGTTAAGGACGAACGGACCCGCCTGGGTCTGGGTAGTTTCAAGGCGCTTGGTGCGGGTTTTGCCATCGCAAAACAGGCACACGCACGCGTCGGCGACGCCGTTGGTCACGCGGACACACGACGTCAGGCGTTGGCGGGGCAAACTTATGTGGCGGCGACGGCGGGAAATCACGGTCTTTCTGTCGCGGCGGCAGCACAGCGGTTTGGTGCGCAGGCGGTCATTTACATTGCGCAAACCGTGCCCGAACAATTTGCCGCGCGGTTGCGGGCGCACGGCGCGCACGTGATTCGTGAAGGCAAGGAATACGAAGCCAGCCTTGCCGCCGCTGCGCAAGCCGCACGCGACAAAGGCTGGCAATTGCTGTCGGATACGTCGTGGCCGGGGTACGTGGATTTTCCACGAGACATCATGGAAGGCTATTCGGTTATGGCCGCCGAGATCGTGGCGGCCGCGGCCAAACGCACCTCAATGCCCAGTCACGTTTTTTTGCAGGCCGGCGTTGGGGGGCTCGCGGCGGCTGTCGCCGTTTTTCTGCGACGCGCATGGGGCGAAGCGCTGAAAATTATCGTGGTCGAGCCGGACATGGCACCAGCCCTGCAGCATAGCATCGCCGCGGGCGAACCTGTCGTGACGGCGGGTGGCGTGTCGTCGATGGGGCGACTCGATTGCAAGGAACCGTCACATCTGGCGCTTTTGGCACTGGCGAAAACCGCGAATTCATTCCTTCTGGTTTCTGAACGTGAAGCCGCGCAAGCCGCTGCGATGATGGACTCAGCGGGCTTTGCATCGACGCCTTCGGGTGCGGCAGGTTTTGCTGGTCTTCTCAAGGCGCAGTCGGCAGGCGCTATCGGACTGGACGCGCGTTCAGATGCGCTGATCATTCTCAGCGAAGGCCCCGAAGATGGGTGACTTTCCGCACGCTGAATATCAGGCACGTGTGGTGGCTTTACAGGGCCTTATGGTCAGGAACGATATAGATGCGGTTCTTCTGACGACCGAAGCCGAGTTCAACTATTTCAGCGGGTTTCGCACCCAGTTCTGGCAAAGCCCGGCGCGGCCATGGTTTCTGATAATTCGCGCTGATGAAGGCCCCATTGCAATCATACCGGCGATTGGCCGCGAATTGATGGCGCAAAATGCGGTCACCGATATCCGCACCTGGAATGCGCCCAATCCGGCAGACGAAGGGGTCAGCCTGCTTTTGGAGGCCTTGCAGGGGTTAGGTTGCGTCGGCATTCCCATGGGCGAGGAATCGAGCTTGCGAATGCCGCTGGCGGATTTTGCGCGCTTGAAGCGGGAATTGAACGTGTTGTTCGTGGATGCGACTCCGTTGATCAAACGGCTGCGGATGGTGAAATCAAAGGCTGAAATCGCGTTGATCGGAAAAATTTGTGCTCTGGCATCCAAGGCTTTTGGCCGCGCGCCTGAATTGTTTTTTGAAAGCCAACCGTTGAGCGCGGCCTTTCGGGAATTCAAAATAGCTCTGCTCAAGGCTGGCGCCGAAGACGTGGCCTATTTGGTCGGCGGCGCGGGGCAGGGCGGATACGGTGACGTGATTTCTCCACCTTCGGACGCGCCGTTGCAGTTGGGGGATATTCTGATGCTGGACACCGGTGCCACGTTGAATGGTTATTTCTGCGATTTTGACAGAAATTTCGCGATTGGTGCTGCCGATTCCGCAGCGCGCGCCGCTTATCGCGCTCTGTGGGAGTCGACCGAGGCAGGATTGGCGGCGGCGCGGGCCGGGGCTGATTGTGCCACGGTGTTTGGCGCGATGGCCACGAGTCTACCTGCGGCGGGCGCTTCTGTGGGCCGCATGGGGCACGGGCTTGGTCTTCAGTTAACAGAATACCCGTCGTTTTCCGCCACCGACCACACAGTGCTTGAGCCGGGCATGGTCATGACGCTTGAACCGTCAATGCAGATTGCGACAGGGCGGATGATGGTGCACGAAGAGAACATTCTGATAACCGACGGCGCGCCGATTCTGTTAACGGAAAGGGCCGCGCCGGAACTGCCGGTGATATAGGAGGTACGATGGCACTGAAATGTGATTTCGATAACGGCGCCGCCTACCGCGCGGCGCTGGGGCTGATCATCCTGAAAACCGACGAGACCCTGGAAGACGAAGGACAGAGCCTGTTGCACGGGGACGGCGTGGTCTGCAGATATGCCCGCATTCCCAGCCACGATCTGGTAACCCCGGAAACGTTGGGGCTGATGGAAAACGATATGCCAGCGGCTGCCGCGCTGTTGCCGCAAAACGCCAATATCAAAGTGATCGGCTACGCCTGCACTTCGGCTGCGACGGTCATTGGTCCGAATCGGATAAAACAGATCGTGCAGGCCGCGCATCCAGACGTTCCGGTAACCGATCCCATCACCGCAGTCATGGCGGCGTTGCGCCAACTTTCTGTTGCTCGAATTGGATTGCTGACACCTTATGTGCCCGCGGTGACCGTCGGGATGCAGACGATGTTGGCCGAAGAAGGTTTTGATGTCGCGCGGGTGGGTTCTTTCGAGCAGATAGAGGACCGAAAAATCGCGCGGATCACCGAGGATTCAACATTGCAGGCGATGGTCGAGATCGGATCGGACCCGGCCGTTGACGTGGTTTTTGCCAGTTGTACCAGCTTGCGGACCTTTGGAATATTGGCCGCCGCAGAGGATGTGATCGGCAAACCGGTGGTGTCATCCAATCAGGCGCTGTGCTGGCATATGCGTCAGCTGGCAGGTTTGGGTTCCGGCAAGGGGCCGGGGCGGTTGTTTGCTGTGTAATCACCAAACAGGGGTCGAGCGCGCCGCGCGGGGATATTTGGGCCAATAAGATTGCCGGTATTATTCGGCGGCCTTCTTTTTGGGCGTTACTTTTTTCTTGGCTTTGGTCTTCTTTTTCTTTGCGGCAGGTTTTTTCTTTTTGCCCTTGGTTGCGGCCTTTGCGGATATCAATTCAACCGCGATTTCCATTGTCACGTCTTTGGGTTCGATCTCTTTGGGCAGAGTGGCGTTGATTTTTTCCCATTTTACATAGGGGCCATAGCGCCCGTCCATGACGTTGACCTGGCCGCCGTCAGCGGGGTGGTCGCCAAGCCTGAACAAGGGCTCTGCCGCAGCACCGCGCCCGCCTTTGGCTATTTTCAGTGCGATCAGCTCGACGGCGCGGTTCATGCCGATGGTCATCAGTTCGCCCGGATCGGTCAGGTTGGCGTAGACCTTTACCTGCTTCTTCTCGCCCTCCGCCAATGGTTTGGTCCACATGACGTAGGGTCCGTAGCGTCCGTTGTTGGCCTCTACGGTGCCCCCGTCGGGGTGGTCTCCCACCTTGCGCGGCAACGCCAAAAGATCAAGCGCCTGTTCCAGCGTGATTTCGGTGGGATCGACCCCTTTGGGCACGGATGAGCGTTTGGGTTTGGGGTCGTCTTCGGTGACCGCACCCAGTTGAACATAGGGTCCGAACCGGCCTTTGCGTACCGAAACATTAACGTCATGTTCGTCAACACCCAGTAATTTACCGTCGGGACCGGCAATGTCGCCAAGCTCACCTTCTCCGGCCAGCGGTCGCGTGTAGCGACAATCGGGGTAACTCGAACACCCGATAAATGCGCCACCCGAACGCGCGGTGCGCATTGACAAACGGCCAACGCCACAGATTTTGCACAATCTCGGGTCGGAACCGTCCTCGTTGGGCGGGAATAAATGCGGCTCGAGAACTTCGTTTATCTTTTCAAGCACCTCGGTGATGCGCAAGTCGGCGGTTTCGGCGATAGCGGCTGAAAAATCACGCCAAAATCTGCCCAGCACGGTTTTGTAATCCTCGCGACCACCGGAAATATCATCGAGTTCCTCTTCAAGCTGCGCAGTAAAATTATAGCCGACATATTTTCGGAAATAATTCTCCAGAAATGCGGTGACAAGGCGGCCTTTGTCTTCGGGAATCAGGCGGTTCTTTTCTTTGCGCACGTATTCGCGCGTTTGGATCGTGGTCACGACCGACGCATAGGTTGACGGGCGGCCAATGCCCAGTTCTTCCATGCGTTTGACCAGTGTGGCCTCGGTGTAACGCGGCGGGGGTTGGGTGAAATGCTGCTCGGGTGTCACTGCATTTTTGACGATCGCGTCACCCTGAGCCATCTGCGGCAGACGCTTGTCGTCCTCGTCGATGACCTGATCGTCGCGACCTTCTTCATAGACTTTAAGAAAACCCTCGAACAATACCACCTGTCCGGTGGCGCGCAGATTAATCTGTTGATCGTCTGAGCCGATATCAACTGTCGTGCGTTCCAGTTTGGCCGAAGCCATCTGGCTGGCCAACGTGCGTTTCCAGATCAGGTCGTACAATTTGCGCTGATCCGCCTCAAGGCGCGCCAGCTCGGCGGCGGCGACCATCATGTCGGTGGGACGGATACATTCGTGGGCTTCCTGCGCGTTTTTGGCTTTGTTTTTGTAGATGCGGGGGCTGGCGGGGACGAATTCGGCACCGTAGCGACGTGTGATTGCGTCGCGCGCAGCGGTCACGGCCTCGGGCGCCATGTCGATGCCGTCAGTACGCATATAGGTGATGTAACCGGCTTCGTATAATCGTTGTGCTGTGCTCATGGCTTGCCGCGCACCCATCCCGAATTTGCGGCTGGCTTCTTGCTGTAATGTAGACGTCATGAACGGAGGCGAAGGGTTGCGGTTGGCCGGTTTGGCTTCCACGCGCGTCACGCCCAGGTCGCGTGCGTTTACAGCGGTGACAGCCAGTTCGGCGGCCTCGGCGGAATTGATATCGAACTTGTCAAGCTTTTGACCACCAAGGACGGTCAGACGGGCCTCGAATGCCTGACCGCGCGGGGTTGTGAGCGCAGCCTTGACCGACCAGTATTCGCGAGACTTATACGCCTCGATTTCCATTTCGCGTTCAACAATCAGCCGCAGGCACACCGATTGCACGCGCCCCGCTGATTTGGCACCGGGCAGCTTGCGCCACAACACCGGTGACAGATTGAATCCGACCAGATAATCCAGCGCCCGGCGTGCCAGATAGGCATGCACCAGTTCCATGTCGACTTCGCGCGGATTTTCCATGGCGTCGGTCACTGCCGATTTGGTGATGGCATTGAACACCACGCGCGAAACAGGTGTGTCCTTTTTGACGGCTTTGCGTTTGCGCAGTGCCTCTTCCAGATGCCAGGAAATTGCTTCGCCTTCGCGGTCCGGGTCGGTGGCGAGGATCAGATTGTTGTCGTCCTTGAGAGCGTCCGCTATCGCACGGACGTGTTTTTGCGATTGCGCTGCAATCTCCCATTTCATTGCGAAATTATTGTCGGTATCGACAGAGCCATCCTTGGGTGGCAGGTCGCGCACGTGTCCGTAAGACGCCAGCACAACATAGTCATCGCCCAAATATTTATTGATGGTTTTTGCCTTGGCAGGTGATTCGACGACGACAACGGGCATGGGGGTCCTTTGTGAAATTCGGGACATTTCCCGTGGGTGCGGAACATGTGGGGTGTCATGCGCTCTTGTCAATGGGGTGTTTTTTAGCGAGGCTAAAAACAGCCGAAGTCGTCGGAACCGTAATTTTATTGGGGTAAAAATGTTTAGATTAACGCTGTTTTTGTTCCTGTTCGCGCCCGGTCTGGTCGGTGCGCAGGACTATAAGGAACCTGCACGCGGCACCAGACAGCGGGCCAATCTGATGGATGCCGTTCGTCCGCACGCGGTTTGGAAACTTGGGTGGCCGATCGAATTCGTGGTTCAGGACCTCCGGGTGTCGCCCGAAGGGGTTTTCGCCTTTGGGGTTTTGTCGCCGCAACGCCCCGGCGGCAAAGCCATTGATTTTTTTGGCGCGCCAATGTTCACGCGTGACCACGAAAACCCCGAGTTCCACGACGGGACGACCATGCACGTATTGTTTCAAAAATCGGGCAATACCTGGGTCGCGGTGCATTGGTCGATTGGCAGCACCGACGTGTGGTGGGCCAGTCGGGTCTACTGCGAGGACTACAGCGCGGTGATTCCAGAGTTTTGCTTCTAGACTGCCAACGCGAGCATTCCACCCGATTGCCGCGACAGCTTGCCATCAAGTTCGAGCGCGATCAGTTGCGGTGCCACTTCGGCGGCAGGCAGCGAAAGTTCGCGGATCAACTGATCTTCGGGAATCGGGGTCGGGCTAAGTAACGCAAGAATACGCGCCGACGTTTCACTGGTGTCGGTTCGCGCCGGTTGCGGTTCTTGGGGCGCATTTTGGGGGTGTTTCGGGGGTGCGTTTCGCGCCGAAAGCGCCTGTATGACCTCGGTGCCCGACCGCACCAGAACAGCGCCGTCGCGGATCAGATTGTTGCAGCCAACAGCGCGCCCGTCGAACGGGTGACCGGGAACCGCCATAACTTCGCGACCTTGTTCCAACGCTGCCTGCGCAGTGATCAGGCTACCCGATTTGGCGGCCCCTTCGACCACGACGACTCCGGTGGACAGCCCGGATATAAGGCGATTGCGGGTCGGGAAGTGACGCGCTTGTGGCGCAAGCCCCGGTGGCTGCTCGGTTAGCAGCAGGCCGTTTTCAGCGATCTCTGCAGCCAGTTGCGTATTTTCGCGCGGATAGATCACATCGATGCCACCAGCCATAACTGCGATGGTTCCCCCCTCCAGCGCCCCGAGATGCGCCGCCGTGTCGATGCCGCGCGCAAGACCGGAAACGACGACAATTTTTTGTACGGACAATTCGTCGGCGATTTTGCGGGCCATGCGTGTCCCGATGCTTGACGCGTTGCGACCACCAACCAACGCGACCGAGGTTGGCTTCAACATATCAACGCGGCCCTTGACCCAAATAAGCGGCGGCGCGTCGGGAATGGACGCCAGCAATTCAGCGTACCCGGAAGACCCAGCCAAAAGCAAAGTTGCCCCCGCAGCGCGACCGAGATCCAACTCCTTTTTTGCTGCGTCTTTGGAGCAAATCCGGTACGACTCAACACCTGCCTTTTTTGCGATGTCGGGCAGCGCCTGCAATGCCGCCCCTGCCGAGCCGAATTCCCCTATCAATCGCCAGAACGTCGCCGGCCCAACACGGCGCGACCGAATCAGTTGAACCCATTGGATGCATTCATTTTCGGATAGGGGGTCGGTCGGCATTTCTGTTGGCGTCAATAAAGAATCGGGCACGCGGGCCTCCGTGGCAGCAGGGTGATGCCAAGTGTCTCCGCGCGTGGTTAACGAAAGGTGAAAATCACGTCGCCACGCCGCCTACTGTCAGTCCGCCGATCAGAACCGTGGGCTGCCCCACGCCCACCGGCACCCATTGTCCCGCTTTACCGCAGTTGCCCATACCGGGATCCAGCGCCATATCGTTGCCCAGTGCACGAATTTGCTTCAACGCCGTGGCCCCGTCGCCGATCAGGGTTGCACCGGTGACAGGTCCGACGCGTTTGCCGTTCTTGATTCGATAGGCTTCGGTGCAGGAAAACACAAACTTGCCGTTGGTGATATCGACCTGTCCCCCGCCAAAACCGACGGCGTGGATGCCGTCTTTCATGTCAGCGACGATGGCGTCGGGATCGCCCTGACCCCCCAGCATATAGGTGTTGGTCATACGCGGCATCGGCGCGTGAGCGTAACTTTCGCGCCGCCCGTTCCCTGTGGGTGCGACCCCCATAAGGCGCGCGTTTTGACGGTCTTGCATAAAGCCGACAAGGATGCCGTCATCAATCAATACGTTTTTGCCCGACGGCGTGCCTTCGTCGTCAAAAGTGATCGAACCGCGCCGGTCGGGAATCGTGCCGTCGTCCAGTACGGTCACGCCCTTGGCAGCCACCCTCTGACCCATGAGACCGGCAAAAGCCGAGGTTTTCTTGCGGTTGAAATCACCCTCAAGCCCGTGACCGATCGCTTCGTGCAGTAAAATGCCGGGCCACCCCGGGCCAAGCACAACATCCATTGTACCCGCAGGAGCCGGTTTGGCACCAAGATTGACAAGCGCGATGCGCAGGGCTTCGCGTGTGACGTCTTTCCAATACGCCATGTCCATCACGGTGCGCAGCCCGCGCCGCCCGCCACCACCCGAACCGCCGGATTCACGCCGCCCGTTTTCTTCAACAATGACCGATATGTTCAGGCGGGTCATGGGACGTGAATCGCGCATTTGACCGCCCTCGGGCCGCAGTATGATCACCTCCTGCATCGATGCGGCCAACGTTGCCGACACCTGCACCACACGTTTATCCAGGTCGCGGGCAAACGAATCGATTTCGCGCAGTGTTTCGATTTTCACTGGAAACTCGGCGTCGTCAAACGGATCAAGATCGGTATACAGCAGGCGATTCGTGGCCTTAGGTGGTGGTGCCATGGTACCGCCACCGGTCCCGACAGCCACACGGACGGTTTCGGCCGCCCGCCCAAGCGCCTTGTGCGAGATTTCGCTGGAATGCGCGTAACCCGTGGTTTCACCGTTGACCGCGCGCAGGCCAAAACCCTCGGACGCGTCGTAAGACGCATTCTTGAGTCTGCCGTCGTCAAACACCAAAGCCTCGGAGCGTCGCCGCTCCAGAAACAATTCGCCGTCGTCGGCACCCCTCAGCGTGTCACGTATCTTTTTTAATGTTTTGTCGGCGTCCAAGGATGTATCAAATGGTGAAAACTGGGTGAGATCGGGGCTCATGGGGGGTCCTTTGTGCAGGCTGCGACATCACGTCTAAGTATTCGCGGCGCAATGCCGCAAAGGGAAACCTTGTTCTTGCAGGCGTATTATGGTTTCTCGGCAGCGAAAAACAACGGGAACTCCCATCCCTCACACATAGGGACGCACCGTCACGGCGGCAAGCCCGCCAAAGTTACAGGATGAATCGAATGCGCCTATCACATTTCTTTGCCACGTTGAGCGCCGCGTCCGCCTTTTTGGCCGCAACCGGAGTGGCACTGGCACAGGACGCGATAGAGGGGCTTGAAACCGTGGGCAAGCCCGTGGCCAAAACCTATGGCTATCAGCCACAGGTAACCGAGCTGGCGCGCGATATCGTGTTTCTTGATGATTTATTGCTGTGGATTATCGGCGTTATCACCGGCTTTGTCATTCTGTTGTTGTTATGGGTCGCCGCGCGCTACAACAGTCGCGTCAACAAAACCCCCGCGACGTTCACCCATCATTCGCTGATCGAGGTGCTCTGGACCGTTGTACCAATTGTCATACTGATCTTTATCGGCGCGTTTTCCGTACCCATACTTTTTAAACAGCTCCGGGTACCCGAAGCTTATTTGACCATCAAGGTGACCGGTAACCAATGGTATTGGAGCTACGAATACACCGACGATAATTTTTCTTTCGACAGTTTCATGCTGGAGCGTGACGAATTGGAAAGCCACGGTTACGCGCAGGACGAATATCTGCTGGCCACAGACACGGCGGTCGTTGTGCCCGTGAACCAGAATGTGACCATTCAGGTGACCGGCTCGGATGTCATCCATTCGTGGACCATACCGGCGTTTGGCGTGAAACAGGATGGTGTCCCCGGGCGCTTGGCGGAACTGTGGTTCAACGCGGATCGCGAAGGTATATATTTTGGCCAGTGTTCCGAATTGTGCGGCAAAGATCATTCCTATATGCCAATCACTGTGAAAGTGGTCTCGCAAGACGTTTACGACGCCTGGTTGAAAGGCGCGATCGAGGAATATGCAGGAACGCCGCCGGCAGTTACGGTGGCGTCGAACTGACCACACAGCCGAAAGCCCTGTTGTCGGGCTTTTGTTGAATTGGACTTGATAGATGACGGATGTAACGGCAATGGACACACCGCGCGACGCAGAGTTTGGCGACTACTTTGCCCTTCTCAAACCGCGCGTGATGTCGCTTGTTGTGTTCACAGCCGCGGTGGGCATCATTGTGGCGCCCGGTGGCGTCAATCCGGTTATTGCTCTGGCGTCGATCCTGTTTATTGCCATAGGTGCCGGGGCATCGGGCGCGCTGAACATGTGGTGGGACGCCGATATCGACCGTATCATGAAGCGCACGAAACGGCGTCCGGTGCCTGCGGGCCGTGTCACGCCGGAAGCCGCGCGTTTGTTCGGTCTTTGGCTGTCGGTAATCGCCGTGGTGATGCTGGGGCTGACAGCGAATATTATCGCGGCGGCAATACTGGCTTTCACGATATTCTTTTACGCCGTCGTCTACACCATGTGGCTGAAACGCTTGACGCCGCAGAACATCGTAATCGGTGGGGCTGCCGGGGCGTTCCCGCCGATGATCGGCTGGGCCGTGGCGACCGGCGGTGTGTCCGTTGAAAGTCTCTTGATGTTTGGCCTGATCTTCATGTGGACGCCACCGCATTTCTGGGCTCTGGCGCTGTTCATGGACGAGGATTACACGGCGGCGGGTGTGCCCATGTTGCCGGTGACCCATGGCCACACCACCACGCGGTGGCATATATTGGTGTATAGTGTACTGCTGGTGCCTGTTTCGCTTTTGCTGGCGTTCAGTGCCATTGGCGGTCCGATCTATTTCTTGATAGCGCTGGCGTTGAATGGCGTGTTTCTGGCCACGGTTTGGCGGTTGTTTCAGCGCGATTCAGACGTGGCCACCGGCGACGGGTTTTCCGTAGAACGCAGGGTCTTTCGTCTGTCACTGATCTACTTGTTTGCCCATTTCGTGGGCTTATTGATCGAGACGATTTTGAAAACAGCCGGGCTGTCGTGGGCTGCCTGGCCGATCTGGGTGTAATCATGGCGATCAAATCGGAACACGAGCTGCATATTCGGCGACGCAAAAGCAACCTGCTACTGGGTCTGGTGCTTGGTGGTTTTGTCGCCATCGTTTTTGGTGTGACAATCGCCAAGATGAAAGACGGACAAATGATGGAAGCCTTTGATCACTCACTGCGCAGTTCTTTGCTGGAGCCGTCCGAATGAAACGCGCCGACAAAAACATAATTATCGCGCGCCGGTTGATCGGTGTGGTCGTGACCATGGGCATGTTGTCGCTGGCTGCGGTGCCGTTTTACAACTGGTTTTGCAAAGTCACCGGCTTTGGTGGCGAAACCCGCACGGTCACGCAGGCCAGCGATACCGTCCTTGAACAAACCATCAAAATTCGTTTCGACGCCTCGCTTGATCGAGACATGCCCTGGGAATTCAAACCGGCGCAGCGCGAGATGGAACTGCGTATCGGCGAGACCGGTTTGGCTTTCTTCGAGGCCTATAATCCAACTGACAGGATCGTCGCGGGAACCGCCAGCTATAACGTCACGCCGTTTTCCACCGGTTATTACTTCGACAAAATCGAATGTTTCTGCTTTGAAGAACAGGTCCTGCAGCCGGGCGAACGCGTGATGATGCCCGTAAGCTTTTACGTTGACCCGGAAATCGTTCAGGACCGGGAAGCCAAGTATACCCACGTGATCACGCTGTCGTATACGTTCCACGAAACCGATCTGCCGCAGGAATTGGCCAACCTCGAACCTGCACGCATCACACCTGCAAACCAATGAGAATAAGCAAGGGACACGTACGCAATGGCGCATGAAAAAAACCACGACTATCATATTTTGAATCCCAGCAAATGGCCCTTCATCGGGGCTTTGTCAGGATTTACAATGCTGTCCGGCGCGGTGTTGTATTTTCATGACTATGGTCCATGGCTGGGTTTGATCGGTTTCGCCATGGTGCTTTATACGATGTATTCGTGGTGGTCCGAAATCGTGACCGAAAGCCATGTTGGCGATCACACCCCGGTGGTGATGATCGGGCTGCGCTACGGCGTGATCATGTTCATCATTTCCGAGGTCATGTTCTTCGTGGCGTGGTTCTGGAATTTTTTCAAACATGCGATGTATCCAATGACCGAAGGGTCTCCGGCGATTGACGGCGTGTGGCCTCCGGTGGGGATTGAAACTTTCGATCCGTGGCACTTGCCGCTGATCAACACGCTTATCCTGCTGTGTTCAGGAGCCGCCGCCACATGGGCGCACCACGCGATTGCACATGAAAACAACCGTAAGGATCTGGTCAATGGACTTATCCTTTCGATCCTGCTGGGCGCACTGTTCACCGTGTTCCAGATTTTTGAATACAGCCACGCCGCTTTCGGGTTTTCCGGCAATATTTACGGCGCGACGTTTTTCATGGCCACCGGATTTCACGGGTTTCACGTTCTGGTTGGCACGGTATTTCTGGCCGTGTGCCTTGCGCGCGCACTGAAGGGGCATTTTACACCCGAACATCATCTGGGGTTCGAGGCCGCTGCGTGGTACTGGCACTTTGTCGATGTGGTCTGGCTGTTTCTGTTTGCCGCCGTTTATATCTGGGGCGGCTGAGACGCCTCCGGCGGGGATATTTGCACCAATAAGAAATGAAGGCGCGGTCCGTACGGTGCCGCGCTTTTTTAGCGTTGGGGGCTGACTGATGACGCGACGCATGATCATTCCACTGCTGTTTGGCCTGGTGGGGGCCGCTATTCTTGTTGCGCTGGGTACGTGGCAGGTCCAGCGTCTGGTGTGGAAGAACGATGTTTTGGCGTCCATCGCCGAAAGCATTGCAGCCGAACCTCAGGCGCTGCCGCTTGCGCCGAACGAGGCAGCGCATCGGTATTTGCCTGTGCGCGTCAGTGGCGTGCAAGTGGGGCGGGAACTGCTGGTTCTGGCCAGCCTGAAACGTATTGGTGCCGTGTACAGGGTCATTTCAGCATACCAGACAGACGGACGGCGGATACTGGTGGATCGCGGCATCATCAAAACGGGCGACGCAGACAAAGCGCGCGCGGCATTGGGACCGGATTTGGTCGGCAATCTTTACTGGCCCGATGAAGTTGACAGTTTCACGCCCGCCCCGGACCCCAAAACCGGCGTCTGGTACGCGCGCGACATTCAGGCGATGGCCGCTGCACTGAAGACCGTGCCGGTGTTGCTGGTGCTGCGGAACAAAGACGCCAACAGCGGTGTCACGCCGCTTCCCGTCGACGGTGCAAGCATCCCCAACAACCATTTTTCCTATGCAATAACATGGTTTGGGTTGGCCATCGCGTGGTTGGGGATGACAGGGTTCTTTCTTTGGCGTATCAGGCAGCGACTCGACTGATCAGGACCGTGGATTTTCATGAAATACATTTCCACGCGCGGTAATTCGCCCGCGCTCAGTTTTGAAGACGCAATGCTGACCGGTCTGGCGCCTGACGGCGGCCTGTATGTGCCCGAAAGCTGGCCGCAATTCGGTTTCGACGATATCGCAGACCTGGCCGGACTGTCATATGAGGATGCGGCGTTTCGCGTGATGAAACCGTTTGTCGGCGAGTGTTTCGACGATGAAGAGTTCAAAGACATCATCACACGCGCTTATGCCGGTTTCAACCATCAGGCCCGGTGCCCGCTGGTGCAACTGGGCGAAAACGACTTTCTGCTGGAGCTGCATCACGGCCCGACTTTGGCCTTCAAAGATGTGGCGATGCAGTTGATCGGGCAGCTGTTTAACGTGGCGCTGAAGCGGCGTAAATCGCGTGTGACCATTGTCGGCGCCACCTCAGGGGACACAGGATCCGCCGCGATCGAGGCCTTCAAGGGGCTCGACAATGTCGATGTATTCATTCTATTTCCGGACGGGCGGGTATCGGATGTGCAACGCCGTCAAATGACGACATCGGGCGCGCAAAACGTGCACGCGATCGCGGTGGACGGAGATTTTGACGATTGTCAGGCGCGCCTGAAGGACATGTTCAACGATATCGATTTTCGCAATGAGGTCAGCCTTGCCGGCGTCAATTCGATCAATTGGGCACGGGTCATGGCGCAGGTGGTGTATTACTTTACCGCCGCTGTGTCGCTGGGCGCACCACACCGCAAAGTCAGTTTCACTGTCCCCACGGGCAATTTTGGTGATATTTTTGCCGGCTACGTGGCGCAGCGTATGGGCTTGCCGATTGACCGGTTGATCATCGCCACCAACCAGAACGACATTTTGCACCGCACGTTGCAAAGCGGAACCTATGCAACCGGCACAGTGACGCCGTCAATCAGCCCGTCGATGGATATTCAGGTCAGTTCCAATTTTGAGCGCGCGCTTTTTGGCGCTTACGACCGCGACGGTGGTGCCGTGGCGCAGCTGATGGACGAGCTGTCCGCGCGCGGCGCATTCAAAATTTCGCAGGGTGCGTTGGAACGTCTGCGGATGCAATTCGACAGCGGGCGTTGTTCAGAAGAAGGTACGTCGGTGGCGATTGCCGCGGTGCAGCAGATGACCGGGCAGGTCGTATGCCCGCATACCGCCGTGGGGATCAAGGTGGCGGCCGACAAACGTCTTGGGTCCGGGGTGCCCATGGTCATGCTGGCAACGGCGCACGCGGCCAAATTTCCCGAAGCGGTCCAAAAAGCCTGCGGCGTCAAACCGGCGCTACCGCCGCATATGGCCGATTTATTCGAGCGCGACGAGCGGATCGAACATGTTACCAACGATCTGGGTGACATTTGCGCGTTGATCCGGCGCGGGTTGGCTTCATGAGCGTTCAGCACCACACTCTGGGCAACGGATTCCAGATCGTCACCGAGGCCATGCCGGGCCTGAATTCGGCGTCGTTGGGTATCTGGGTGAGTGCGGGTGGACGTCACGAGCGCATCGATCAAAACGGCATCGCGCATTTTTTGGAACATATGGCGTTCAAAGGCACCACCACACGGTCGTCTCTGCAAATCGCCGAGGCCATCGAGGATGTCGGCGGGTACATCAACGCCTATACCAGCCGCGAAATGACCGCCTATTTTGTACGCGTGCTGGAAAACGACGTGGCACTGGGGCTGGATGTCATTTCCGACATTCTGCTTAATCCGATGTTTGATCCCAAGGAAATCGAGATCGAACGCGGGGTGATCCTGCAGGAAATCGGGCAGTCGCTTGATACCCCAGACGATGTTATATTTGACTGGTTGCAGGAAGTTTCCTATCCAGATCAACCGCTTGGGCGGACCATTTTGGGGCCGAGCGCGCGCGTAAGCGCCTTCAACCGCGACAATCTGGCCGAATTCGTGGCCGAGCATTACGGTCCCGGTCAGATGATTTTGTCGGCTGCCGGTGCGGTTGATCACGAAGCGATTGTGCGTACCGCCGAGGCGCTGTTTGGCGAATTGCCCACCGCGAAAAAAAGCACGATGCTGGACGGGCAGTTCAAAGGAGGCGAGCGCCGCGCCGTCAAAGAATTGGAACAGGCGCATTTCGCGTTCGCGTTGGAGTCGCCCGGAATTTGCGACGACGCGGTCTATACCAGCCAGATTTATTCCATGGCTCTGGGCGGAGGAATGTCGTCGCGACTTTTTCAGGAAGCGCGCGAAAAACGCGGGCTGTGCTACAGCATTTTTGCACAGGTCGGTGCATTTCGTGATACGGGTACGCTGACGCTTTATTCGGGTACATCCGGTGGCGATATCGCCGGCTTGTCGCACCTGTGTATCGACGAAATCAGACGCTCGGCGTCAGATATGTGTGACGCCGAAGTCGCACGCGCCCGCACGCAGCTCAAAGCCGGATTGCTGATGGGTCTCGAAAGCCCTGCAGCGCGGTGCGAGCGCTTGGCGCGGATGGTATCAATCTGGGGTCGTGTACCGGAACTGTCTGAAACCATAGCTAAAATCGACGCAGTAAACGTGCAGGGCGTGAAAGATTTCGCCGCCGGTCTGTGTGCGTCCAGCGCTGCGTCGCTGGCCGTCTACGGACCTGTTAACAGCGCGCCTTCGGTTGATGAACTTCACGCTAAACTGGTCGCATGATCTTCGGTCGACGCAAGTCCGTGTCCATTGAAACAGAGCGCATGACGTTGCGCCTGCCCAAGAATTCAGACCATTTGGCCTGGGCCGCGCAGCGTCGGGTCGGTGCTGATTTTCTGCAACCGTGGGAGCCGCTCTGGACCGCCGACCACCTGTCCCGCAAAGCATTTTCCACGCGGGTCTTTGCAGCCCAGCGTGCGGTCGAAAACGGGTCGGGCGTGCCACTGTTTTTGCTGCGCCGTAGCGATAACCAGATACTGGGCGCGATAACGCTGGATAATATTCAGCGCGGACCGTCGCAATCTGGCACGCTGGGGTATTGGATCGGGCAGGCATTCGCGCGCCAGGGCTACATGCGCGAGGCGGTCAATGCGGTGGTGCATTACGCGTTTCACGATCTTGACCTCAGCCGTGTGCAAGCCGGCTGTCTGGCCGACAATCAAGCGTCGCGCGGGGTGCTGGAAAAAACCGGTTTCAAATACGAGGGCGTGGCGCAGTCCTATTTGCAAATCGGCGGGCGGTGGCGCAACCATGTGCTCTATGCCAACCTGCGCGTTGACCGGCGCGGTAAGTCGGATGCGTTGTCCTGAAGGCGGAACCTGATATGGGGTTGAATTCGGTATCTGAAGCACTGCTGGGGCCTTTGCGCGCTGCTTTGGCTCCAGACGTTTTCAGACCCGCTGTGCCACGTTACCTGCAGGAACCGCGTGGGCGTATGAAGGGGCAGGCGGGTGTGATTTTGGCACCGACCACGACCAACGACGTGGCGACCATTGTGCAGCACTGTTTTGAGGCGCGTGTCGGGGTTGTGCCTTACGGGGGTGGTACGGGTCTCGTTGGCGGGCAGGTCTGCGAGTCCGGACCGACGCCGGTGATACTGTCGCTTGAACGGATGAATTCTGTGCGTGGCCTGTCACTTGACGACGACGTTTTGACTGTGGACGCAGGTGTGTTGCTGGCGGATGTGCGGGGTGCTGCACAAAAAGCGGGCCGGTTGTTTGCACTGTCGTTGGCGTCCGAGGGCAGCTGTCAGATCGGCGGCAATCTGGCCACAAATGCAGGGGGCATTCAGGTGCTGCGCTACGGGTCGGCGCGCGATCTGTGTCTGGGGGTCGAGGCGGTGATGCCCGACGGATCGATATTGAACGGTCTGAGTCGGCTGCATAAAGACAATACGGGATACGATCTGCGCGACTTGTTGATAGGCTCTGAGGGCACGTTAGGTGTGATTACCGGCGCTTCGCTGAGGTTGGTCGCACCTCCGAAACACAGTATTTCGGCTTTTGTTCAGGTGCCGGATCCGACGCAGGCTGTCGCGCTGTTAGGTCTTTGCAAAGACGCCATCGGCGATTCTATTTATGCATTTGAACTGATCAGTGGCAGGGGATTTGAATTCTTACGCGAGACACAGGCCGCGCTTCGGCTTCCTTTTGCGCTTGATCCGGCGTGGAGCGTGCTAATCGACGCAGGAGGTGACGACGAAATTGCGCTGAGCGCGCGGATTGAATCGGTATTGGCCGCGGCGCATCAAAGCGGGCTGGTCATGGACGCGCTGATCTCGCAATCGGAATCGCAGCGCGACGCGTTTTGGCAGGTGCGCGAATCGATACCCGAGGCCAACCGTAAGATCGGGTCGATTTATTCGCACGATATTTCGGTGCCCGTAGGCCGGATTCCAGAGTTTATTGCCCGCGCAGACAAAGCTTTGCTGGGCCTCGCTCCATTTCGGATCAACTGCTTCGGGCATCTGGGAGACGGTAACCTGCACTACAATGTTTTTCCCGAAACCGGTCGGGCGCGTCGTGACTACGATGGTTTGCGCGACACGATTAAGGAAACCGTGTACGAGCTGGTTCACGAACTGGAAGGGTCGATATCGGCAGAACACGGTATTGGCCGTCTGAAAACCGGCGACCTGAACCGTTACAGTGATCCAACCAAAATCAAGGCTATGCGGTCTATCAAAGCGGCAATAGACCCGCGCGGCATCATGAACCCCGGCGCCATATTTGGATCAGAACCCAATTAAATACGCCCCGCCCAAAAAGGGCAGGGCGCAAATGTTCAGACTGGAGGTCTGAGGGGTGCAAGCAGGCCCCGCGGGTACGGGACAGGCCTTGTTTAGACCCGATTCCTTTCCAAATGCTTAAATGCGGGGCGGGAACGATCCGGTGTCGCAACATTCATTTGACCCCGTTATTGGCAATCATTGGGCTTGCGTGTAACAGACAGACATAGCCGCCGTTCCTTGGGATTTACACGATGACCGTCACACGATTTGCGCCTTCGCCGACCGGATACATCCACGTCGGAAATCTGCGTACGGCACTGATGAATTATCTCATTGCACGCCAAGGTAACGGCACATTCGTGTTGCGGCTCGACGATACCGATCCAACACGTTCGACCGCCGCGTTTGCGGACGCGATCAAGGAAGACCTGAGGTGGCTTGGGCTGCACTGGGACCGCGTTGAAACGCAATCTTCGCGGCTTTATCGTTACGACGGCGAATCCGACCATCTGCGTGCGTCAGGGCGGCTTTATGAATGTTTTGAAACACCGACCGAGCTTGATCTCAAACGCAAGAAACAGCTCAACATGGGCCTGCCGCCGGTTTACGACCGTGCAGCGCTAAACCTATCCGGGGCCGAAAAGGACAGGTTGCGTACCACACGTAGCGGCCACTGGCGTTTCAAGCTGGATCAAACGCGGATCGAATGGACCGACGGTATTCTGGGCGACATTTCAATCGACGCCGCCAGCGTGTCAGACCCTGTGCTGATACGCGGTGACGGGCAGTATTTATATACACTCGCGTCGGTGGTTGACGATATCGATTTTGGCATTACCCATGTAGTGCGCGGCTCGGATCACGTCACCAATACAGCGACGCAAATTCAGATTATCGCAGCGCTTGGCGGTACTCTGCCCACGTTTTCACACCACTCTCTGTTGACCGGGCCGCAGGGTGAATCGCTGTCCAAGCGGCTGGGCACGCTGGCCCTGCGCGATCTGCGCGCACAGGGGATAGAGCCCATGGCGATGCTGTCGCATTTGGCGCGTCTCGGATCGTCGCATCCCGTTGAGCTGTGCCACACGATGGACGAACTGGTCAAAGATTTTGACTTAGGCACCTTTGGGTCCGCCCCGACAAAATTCGACGTGGCTGATTTGGGTGCTTTGACGGCAAAATATGTCGGGACGCTTGCGGTGAAAGAGATGTCCGAGACACTAATCGCGGCCGGTGTGCCCGAAGATATCAAAGAATCCTTCTGGATGGCTGTACGCGGCAATGTCACGACGCGCGATGACGTGGCGCTATGGTGGCAAATGTGCGCCAAAGGTGCGGAACCGTTGATCGAAGACGAAGACCGCGCGTTCGTCGCTGAAGCCATGAAAATATTGCCAAAGAAACCGCTGGATGAAACCAGTTGGAAATCGTGGACGGCAGCAGTCAAGGACGCCACCGGTCGCACAGGCCGCGCCCTGTTCATGCCACTGCGCAAGGCATTGACAGGCCGTGCGGACGGGCCGGATATGAATGCATTCCTGCCTCTGTTGCAGGTGATCAAGGCGCGCGGCTAAGCCAGCAGGCTACCCAAAAATTCGTTCACCAAAGTTTCGACCTCTTTTGTCAGGGGGACGGCTCGCGGGTAGATCGGATCAGCGCGGTCGTGGAGAATTGGTGCGTCCCAGCCGTCGGTTGATGCAAAAAATCGCGCGACCCCCGGTTCTCCGTAAATTTCCAGAAATCCGGCGATCACTGTGTCCAGATAAGACAGCAGAATCGGCGGTGCGTCCGGCGCGGGTACGTTCAACGGTTCGCGTGCTTTGTACATTTGGATGGGCGGTCTGTCGGGGTGTGTATGACTGATGATCGCGGTATCAAGAATTTGCCGCGCGTACCCGCTTTCGCGCCGGTCCAGCGCCGCCCAGTCGTTGTCAGGTACATTGGCGATCAGACCGTCGATAGCGTCTTGATCGCAAGAGCGTACACTCAGGAACGTGACGTGGTGGCTGACCGAAGACACCCATTGACGCCGCCAACCACGCAGACGGGCCTTGTGGGGCTGCGTATAGGTATGGGTAGCGCAGTTGACCAGCGAGCCATACCCAAAAACAAATTGCTCAGACATCGGTGTCCTTCGTCATTTTGGCGATTTTCAACTCTGCTATCACAGGTCCGCCGGCAATACCCAGAGATAGACTCTGGTTTTGGCAGTTGCATCGTAATTTTCTGTATACTACGGTACGCAAACAGGATCGGGAGAATCCGGGCGTGGCCCGGTGCCGAAGGAGCAACCGCCCCGGAAACTCTCAGGCGCAAAGGACCGATCTTTGTCGACACTCTGGAGAGTTCCCGGATAATGTGCGGGACGCCGAAGGGATAGCGATCTCAGGCCTACGGACAGAGGGGGCAGCGCGACACGGGTTTCACCTTTGTCAATTATTGTGCTGCATTGGCCACTGGCCACAAAGGGGGGGGCTTTGGACGATTTGAAAGAGACACCGCTTACCGGTCTGCACCACGAACTTGGTGCAAAAATGGTGGGATTCGCGGGCTACTCGATGCCCGTTCAATACGAAAGCGGCGTGTTGAAAGAGCACCTCCAGTGTCGGGCACATGCCGGATTGTTCGATGTCAGCCACATGGGGCAGGTGATATTGCGGCCCAAATCGGGTGATTTGGCAGACGCGGCACTGGCACTGGAATCAATTGTTCCCGTGGATGTTCTGGGTTTGGGCCAAGACCGGCAGCGCTATGGGTTTTTTACCAACGACGCGGGTGGACTTCTCGATGACCTGATGATCGCCAATCGCGGTGATCATCTGTTTCTGGTGGTGAACGCAGGATGCAAGGATGCCGATTTTGCCCATATGCAGGCGCATTTGCAAGGCAGTTGCACGCTGGAAATGATCACCGATCGCGCGCTGATCGCGCTGCAGGGGCCAAGCGCCGAGGCAGCCTTGTCGCAGCTGTCACCGCGCGTTGCGGATATGACGTTCATGGACGTTGTGACCGTGGAACTTCTGGGTATCTCGGCGTGGATTTCCCGCTCGGGCTATACGGGCGAGGACGGCTTTGAGATTTCCGTGCCCTCTAAATCAGCGGTCGGGTTCGCCAGGGCGCTGCTGTCCATCGACGGGGTGGAACCCATCGGTCTTGGCGCGCGGGACTCGCTGCGACTGGAGGCGGGCCTTTGTCTGTACGGAAACGACATTGACGACACGACAACGCCGGTCGAGGCGTCGCTGAACTGGGCCATCCAGAAGGTCCGGCGCAACGGTGGTGCGCGCGCCGGTGGATTTCCCGGAGCATCGCGGATATTGGATGAAATGGATCACGGCGCGCAACGTCGTCGCGTGGGATTGCTGCCGGAAGGACGCGCACCGATGCGGGCGGGCGCACAGTTGTTCGCGAGCGCGCAAAGTGACACACCGATTGGTGAAATAACGTCTGGCGGTTTTGGTCCATCCATAGGGGCGCCGATGTCGATGGGATACGTTACCAGCGCGCAAGCAGAGGCTGGAAATACGATTTACGCCCAAATTCGGGGCGCGCGACTGCCTGCAAGGGTGACGAAAATGCCGTTCACTCCGGCGGGATTCAAACGATAGCAACGCAGGAGACAAACCATGAAATTTACAGAAGAACACGAATGGCTGGCAGCCGACGGCGATGTTGTCACCGTTGGAATTACGGCGCACGCCAGCGAGCAATTGGGCGATCTGGTATTTGTGGAGTTGCCCGAAGTGGGGGCAGAGGTGTCCAAGGGTGACGACATTTGCGTGATCGAAAGCGTCAAAGCGGCATCGGATATTGCCGCGCCTCTGGACGGCGAAATCACGGCAGTGAATGACGCGATTGTCGAAGATCCGACTTTGGTAAACGGCGATCCGCTGGGCGCAGGATGGTTTTTCAAAATGAAACTGAACGACGTTGGCGAGTTGGACAGCCTGATGGACGAAGACGCCTACAACGAGCTGATTGCCTGAACCAACGCCCGTCGCGACCCCGCACAGCGGGCCTTCCCCTTTTAATCGGAGCACAGTATGACCTACAGCCCCATCGACTATTTACCGTATGATTTCGCCAATTTGCGTCACATCGGGCCGTCGCCCCATGAAATGGACGAGATGCTTAAGGTGGTAGGTGCAAAGACGCTTGATGCCTTGATCGATGAAACTGTACCGGCCAGTATTCGCCAGAAATCGCCGCTGGAATGGCAGCGCGCCGAAAGCGAACGGCAGGTTTTGTTTCATATGCGCAATGTAGCAAAAAAAAACGCGCGCACCGTGGCGCTGATCGGGCAGGGGTATTACGGCACGGTGACACCACCGGCGATTCAACGCAATATTCTGGAAAACCCGGCGTGGTACACGGCATATACGCCCTATCAGCCGGAAATTTCGCAGGGGCGGCTTGAAGCGCTGTTGAATTTTCAGACGATGATTTCCGATTTGACGGGTCTCGAAATCGCCAATGCGTCGCTGCTTGACGAAGCTACGGCCTGCGCCGAGGCCATGGCCATGGCGCGTCGGGTGTCCAAATCCAAAGCCACCGGATTTTTTGTCGACAAAAAATGTCATCCGCAGAATATCGCGGTGATGAAGACCCGCGCCGCACCCGTAGGAATCGAAATTATTGTCGGCAACCCGGATTCAGATCTGGACGCGCAAAAGGTGTTTGGTGCCATTTTCCAATACCCCGGCACCATGGGTTTCCTGCGCGATTTCACCGACCATATCGCAGAACTGCATGCGAGCAAGGCCATCGGTATCGTTTCCGCCGACCCGCTGGCGCTGACCATTCTGAAAGAACCCGGCGCCATGGGCGCTGATATCGCCGTGGGCACGACGCAGCGTTTTGGTGTCCCGCAGGGGTACGGCGGGCCGCACGCCGCCTATATGGCCACCAAAGACGCGTATAAACGCGCGATGCCCGGTCGCATCGTCGGCGTGTCCATCGACAGCCACGGCAACCGTGCCTACCGGTTGGCGTTGCAGACGCGCGAGCAACATATCCGCCGCGAAAAAGCCACCAGCAACGTATGCACGGCGCAGGCCTTGCTGGCGGTCATGGCGTCGTTTTATGCGGTGATGCACGGGCCCGAGGGCCTGAAGGCGATTGCCCAGCGCATTCACCGAAAAACCGTGCGTCTTGCCAAGGGGCTTGAAAGTATCGGGCTGGTGATCGAACAGGAGTTTTTCTTTGATACCATCACGGTAGACGTGGGTGTTTTGCAAAATGTGGTCATGCAACGGGCGCTGGATGAAGGGATCAACCTGCGCCGGATCGGCAAAACCCGCATCGGCATTTCAATCGACGAGCGCACGCGCCCCGAAGTGATCGAGGCGGTTTGGCGCGCATTTGGGGTTGATCGTACCGACGACAATTTTTCGCCCCAATACCGCATTCCTGACGGACTTTTGCGCGCGTCCGATTATCTTACGCATCCGGTGTTCCATATGAACCGCGCCGAAAGCGAAATGACGCGGTACATGCGCCGACTGGCGGATCGCGATCTGGCGCTTGACCGTGCCATGATCCCGCTGGGGTCGTGCACCATGAAGCTGAATTCAGCGGCGGAAATGATGACCGTGAGTTGGGCCAGTTTTTCGCTTATCCATCCGTATGTTCCCGCCGATCAGGCGTTGGGTTATAAAGAAATGATTGACGATCTGTCGATCAAACTGTGTCAGATTACCGGATACGATCACATTTCGATGCAGCCCAATTCGGGCGCGCAGGGGGAATTTGCCGGACTGTTGACGATCGCTGCCTATCACCGGTCCCGTGGTGAAGGACACCGCAACATCTGCCTGATCCCCAATTCCGCGCACGGCACCAATCCGGCCTCGGCGCAAATGGCGGGCATGAAAGTTGTACCGGTGAAATCGGCTGACAACGGCGACATCGATCTGGAAGATTTCCGTGCCAAGGCTGAACTGCATTCAGATAATCTTGCGGCTTGTATGATTACCTATCCGTCGACCCACGGCGTTTTTGAGGAAAGCGTCAAGGATATTTGCGACGCCACTCATCAACACGGCGGTCAGGTCTATATGGATGGCGCCAATCTGAACGCCATGGTCGGGCTGGCAAAACCCGGCGAAATCGGTTCGGACGTCAGCCATCTGAACATGCATAAAACTTTTGCCATTCCCCACGGCGGCGGCGGCCCGGGTATGGGACCGATTGGCGTCAAGGCACATCTGGTGCCATTTCTGCCCGGCGATCCCGACGGCGTCGGGACCGGCGAGGGGGCCGTTTCAGGAGCGAATTTCGGGTCAGCATCGGTTTTGGCGGTATCCTGGGCCTATTGCCTGATGATGGGCGGACCCGGGATGACGCAGGCCACCAAAGTGGCAATCCTGAATGCCAATTACATCGCCAAGCGATTAGAGGGGTCGCTTGATGTGCTGTACAAAGGCCCCAACGGGCGTGTCGCGCATGAATGTATACTGGATACGCGACCGCTAAAGGACCAGGCAGGCGTTACCGTAGATGACATCGCCAAACGGTTGATCGATTGTGGTTTTCACGCACCAACCATGAGTTTCCCGGTCTCCGGCACCCTGATGGTAGAGCCGACCGAGTCGGAAACCAAAGCCGAACTCGACCGGTTTTGCGACGCCATGTTGGCGATTTGTGCCGAGGCCACAGATATCGAAGAGGGGCGGATTGATCCGGTCAATAATCCCTTGAAAAACGCGCCACACACAGTGGAGGACCTGGTGGGCGACTGGGACCGGCCCTATTCGCGCGAACAGGCGTGCTTTCCACCCGGTGCATTTCGTGTCGATAAATATTGGTCGCCGGTCAACCGCGTCGATAACGCGTGGGGGGACAGGAACCTGATTTGTTCGTGCCCACCCATGGACAGTTACTCTGAGGCGGCTGAGTAGCCACTCAGCTCCCCAATCGGGACAAGAGATCAGCCAGCTTCGTTCGCCTTTGGAGTCCCGAGCGGTGGCCTGCGGGCGCGCGTATTGTTACAAAGACGAAAAGGTAAAAGCGTTTCGGGTTTGGTCCGAATTCCCCGGCGCGTCTTTCAGGTCGTCAGAACTACAGTTACGTTTATTGGATTGGCCGGACAGTGAGAAACGTTCAGTTATTGATCTGCGGTTTCGCGCGCGATCCCATCCAGCAGCGCCTGTACTTCCTGCATTTCGCCAGCAGGCAGGTTGCGATAACCGACGAATACCTGACCGCTGCCGTCGGCGGGTTCGTATAAGAACACACCGTAAGGGCAATAGGCCAGATTTGCCGGATCGATCGAGATCATTTTGCGCGACAACACAGCCGAGCAAAACATGAAGACCACACCGTGTTCCAACAACGTGGTGGAATCGCCCACGTCGGGCCCTGTACGTTCCAGCATGGTATTGACGTGGCTGACCAGATCGACGGTCAGACCGCGGTCGATGATCGCATTTTCAAAATTGAATTCGGCGTCTTCAAAAGAGCCGTTCACAGGATAAATTGTGGTGCCCTGCGCCACCAGCAGCGTCGGAAACGCCAGGCACAGGCTTAGAACAGCAGCGAATTTAAGCATGTTTCGGACTCCCGGTTTCGCAGCGATACGAACTAATTTGGCCGATGATAAACCTGACGGTTTCACCAATTTGCACGAATGTACAGGACTCACCAGTTTTCAGGGTCGATTCCATTTGCGGCAGCGACATCGACTTTCGCCTCGACAAACGATTGAAAACGTTGATCAATATAGGCATCGGAAATCAAAAATTCCAGCGCCGCCATATAATAGAATGGCTTCAGATACCCCGGCAAGCGAAAGGTTTCCGCCTCTTTGCGGCTGTTGATTGGCGTGGAGGCGCGTTTGAATACCAATGTTGTGGGGGTGTATTGCACCTGCCATTTGTCAGAAAGCTGCTCTTCTCGCAGCACTTCGCCGTCAAAATCGGTAACGTTGCGGTCACCCCACATATCGACCTGCACGATGACAAAATGTTCGCGCATATAATCGGTTAGCTCGGTCTTGGCAAAATTGATGCTGTGCAGTTCGGCGCAATAGGGGCAGCCGCGTTGCTCGACCAAGACGATGATCCCTTTGTCGTCAGCAGCTGCCGCCGCCTGAATTTTACGGAAATCGACCTCGCCGCTGTATATCCATTCCTGAATGTGGAGGCCATTGTCGGCCAATTCAGCGGCACGGGCGGACAGAAGTTGAAGCAATAGCGTCAACATGACGCCAACAGAAAGAATGAATCGTCGCGAAACCATGTGGTTCACCTTTGACAAAAGATTGGCGAAACTAACACGAAGCGAACGTCGAAACAGCCCCCGGACGCAGCAAATGAATAAATTTCACGTGATGCGTTTACCAGGTATCCGGATTACCACCTTCGGCCACCAGGGCCGCAACACGGTTATCCATAAAAGTCTGGAACGTTTCACGCTCGTAAGCGCCGGAAACAAGAAACTGAAATGTCGACACATAATAGAAAGGTTTCATGTAGCCGGGCAGCCTGAACGTTTCGGCTTGCGCCAGACTTGTGACTTTTCCGGCGTTCTTGGCAAATACCAGCGTTGTGGGCGTGCCGGTAACCCCCCATTGCCGCGCTAGTTCAGCTTCGGGCATTCGGGCGCCGTCAAAATTGACGACTTGGCGTTCGCCCCAGAGATCGACCTGCACCACCACGAAATTGTCGGCCATAAATTCGGTAATTTCAGGTTTCGCAAAGTTCACCGCGTGCAATTGCGCGCAGAAATGACATCCACGTTGTTCAAACAACGCGATCACGCCTTTGCCTTCGGCGGCAGCGGTACGTAACAGCCTTGGAAAATTGGGGGCGTCAGGCTTGATCCACGGCTGGATGTGCAATCCGTTTGTAGCGATTTCAATCCGGTGAGGTGCGGTCGACGCCGTGGTGGAGGACCCAAAAATCGAATCACGGTTGGCGGCAATTGCGCCGACCGATACAGCCGCGATAGCGACGACGAGATACAGCGCATACCGTTTCAACATGAGGGGCTCCGTTCAAAGCACGCGCTCATTCTAGCACGGCTTTTTTTGACCCTAAAATGCCCTCACCGGTAACGACCTGTCAATTTGGCGTGACGGGGTCTATCGGATCACCACACGTCCGGCGAAATGCCTTTTTCCGCCAGTTCGGCAAATTTGGCCTGCAGATAGCGCTGAAACGACATATCTTTGTAGATGCCTTCGCCCACATATTCGAGCGACGACATATAATGAAAAGGTTTCAGATATCCGGGCAGGCGGAATGCCTCGGCGTCGCGAAAATCCTTGGCACCGATTTTGTCCGCGGCAAAGATGATCGTCGACGGGGTGAATTGCAGGCCCCACTTGAATACCAGATCACGCTCTTCGATTTCCTCGCCGTCAAAGTCAACCGCGAGACGCGAACCAAACAGATCAAGCTGCACGACAACAAAATGTTCCTTGATGTAGTCAACGATTTCGTCGCGTTCAAAATTGACCGCGTGCAATTCGGCACAATAGGGGCAGCCAGCCTGTTCCACCAGAATCATCAGGTCTTTGCCCTGATCGGCGGCCTCCTGCAAGTCATCGGAAAGTTCGAGGAAAGTGTCCACAAACCACGGTTGTTTGTGCAGCCCGTCGTCCCCAATGCCTTGCGCGAACGACATGGTGGAAATGGCAAAAAATGATAAGGCAGTAATAAAGGCGCGGCGAATAATCATGGTGTGATCTCCTTTGCTTTGCGCCACGTTAGCACAAGACGACGGTAATGCATACGAATCTAAAGCAGGCGGTTTATTCAATCCCGCGTTACCTGAGGGAAATAGCTTTGCACGCGTCTGCTATTCTGGGTTCAAACCAGTCACATGCCCCAAACCAATAAGCCCCGCAACTTGTGCGGGGCCCCGGTATTTTGCGGCTGTGAAACGCGGTTACGTCATGCGCCGATGATGTTCACCGACTGGCTGGGTTCGACAACCACGGTGCCTTTGCGCCGGATGTAGTTTTCCACTACATCCCATATTTGCGGCCCCTCAGTGCCCTCGTTGACGCTGGCCCAACCGGCGACAACGTAATTTTTGGACGGATCAATTGCCTCGCCGGTTTTTAGCAAGGTCATATCCGACACGCGGTTGCCCTGTGATTTGGTGACGTCAAAGCTAAAGCCAAGACCGCCGATGCGCACCATATCGCCGCCCTGCTGAAGATAAGGGTCAGGATTGAACAGGTTGTCGCCGACGTCTTCCAGAATGACGTTGATAAATTCGCCCGTCATTTCGGTGCGATATGCTGCGCCGTAGGTCATCGATGTGACGCCAAAAATGTCCTCGCGGGTAATGTCAGACCCCGGCAGTACCGACGGACCCCAGCGCACGCCCGGCGACATGGCGATATCAGCGTCGCGTTCTTCAACCAGCGCCTGTGTGATCAGATCATCCCACGTTCCGGCAAAATTACCACGACGATACAGCAGGCTGTCGGTTTGGCCGATAACTTCGGTCAATTGATCCATGTACGGCGCGCGCTGTGCGTCGATAACCTCTGACACATGTTTGTCAGGCTCGATAACGTCGGCAAAAATTGGAATCAACTTGTGACGGAAACCCATCATCTTGCCGTTGCGTACATCAAGATCGACGCGGCTGACGAATTTGCCGTTGGATCCCGTGGCGATAATGATCGTTTGTCCGACGATAACGGGTTCGGGAACCGCGTCGTGGGTGTGACCAGACAGAATGACGTCGATGCCGTCGATTTGCCCGGCCATTTTCTTGTCCACGTCAAATCCGTTGTGCGACAGCAGGACCACCAGTTCAGCACCTTTTGCGCGCACTTCGGCGACCATTTGGGCCATACGTTCCTCGCGGATACCGAAGGAATATTCGGGAAACATCCAGCGCGGGTTGGCGATCGGCATATAAGGGAACGCCTGCCCGATAACGGCAATTTTCACGCCACCGCGTTCAAAGAACTTGTAAGGCGCGACCAGATCAGAGGGTTCTTCCCATTCTGCGTCGTAAATATTGGCTCCCAGCGATGCAAACGGGATTTCTTCGATCAACTGCTGCATCCGCTCTGACCCCAGGGTGAATTCCCAGTGGAATGTCATGGCGTCGGGTTTCAATTCGTTCATGACGTTGACCATGTCCTGGCCTGCCGTATGAAATGTCGTGTAGGAACCGTGCCAGGTATCGCCGCCGTCAAGCAGCAAAGCGTCGGGGCGCGCGGCGCGAATGGAATTTACCACGGTTGCGATCCGGTCCAGACCACCCATTTTGCCGTAGGTTCGGGCCAACGATGTGAAATCGTCGTAAGACAGCGCATAGGCAGACGCGGAACCGTCTTCGATGCCGTAACGCTTGCGAAATTCGCTGCCAGTCACGTGGGGAACGTTTCCGCGTGCTTCACCGACCCCGATATTTATCGAAGGCTCACGGAAGTAAACCGGCTCAAGCTGGCCGTGTATGTCGGTCAAATGAATAAGCGACACATTGCCGAATGTATCAAATTCCAGCAGCTTGTCCTGTGACATCGTTTGCTGTGCCGCAAGACGCGACCACGAACCAAAGCTGGACGCCCCGTAAATAGCCGTTGTCGCCATCGAGGCCTGTAGAAAATCGCGTCGGGATATCATGTATAGTCTCCGTGATATGTTGGCCTGCAGAAAGCCGTTACTAAAAGGGCCCCCACCTTAGGGAAAGGAGAGGGCCCAAATATTTTATCAAGTCCCCGAAGGGATCAAAGATTAGTTACGCACTGACGGGCCTTCGATTGGCAGACCGTTACCGCGCGATGCGACATAAAGCTCCAATGCGCGGAACTCATCACCGGCAGGCTTATAGGGCGTGGCACGAATGTTTTTCATGCAACCCTTAAAGCGCGCGTGCACTGCGTTCAGCTTGGCGTTCTTCAGACGGTAAGCCGGAAAGCCGTTGATCTGACCCTGCGACAGGTGGTCGGCGCGAATGTAAACGCCGTAGTTGTCTTCGTGGCAGTTGGAACAGGCCATATCCAGCTGGCCAACGCGGGTGTAGTAAATTTCTTTACCCAACTCATAGGCCGCAGCCGCTGGACCACCGGTTTCAACGGCCACTGTGTGACCACGCGACTGCAGTGAAATCAGACCAACCATGGCCTGCATCTTTGCACCCGTGTACTTCCACTTTTCGGCACCCATGTGGTTCACAACGGAATCGTTGATGTAGTCTTCCATTGTGTAAAGGGCGCCTTTGTCGGCGTTCCAGCGTGGCAAAACGGCGCGCAGGCCGGCCATGCTTTCAACGTCGCCGTGGCAATCAGCACATGATTTGCCGGCGGTGCCTTCCGCAGTTTCCCAAGTGTCGCGTGCGTGATCAACAAACACCATGCCTGGATTTTCAAAGTCATCCAGTTGCAGCGCCTGAGTTTCTTCAGTGCGGAACACCCACCCCGAAAACAACTCGTCCAAAGGTGAATCCGGTCCACCCTTGACGTGGGTTGCCAGTTCCTGGCCGTTGATGACCAGTTTAGCGTCTTCACCCGCATTTGCCGCAAAGCCTAGCGACAGGGCAATGATGCCGCTGATCATTGTAGTTTTAGTTACTATATTCATGGCTTAAACTCCCTGTTGTTGTTGGTTTTAGCCAATGGCGATGGACTTGGTTGTTTCAAAGACATCGCCCTTTTGATCTTTCCACACAAAGTGAAGATCACCCGCTGCGGGAACCTTCATCGTGAACTCAAAGAACGGGTTGGCCGAGATCGCGCCTGCAGGTGTGAAATTAACGACTTCGGTGCCATTGAACGTGGCCACGAAAGAGTCGATGATTTGTTGCGGAATTTTCTCGCCGGTTTTCTTGTCTTTGCGCTGACCCGATTCCATTTTGTGGTTGATCAGCGTTTTGATGGTGATGACGTCGCCAACTGCCGCAGACTTGGGCACTTTTACGCGTGGTTTACTAGCCATTTTTTCTCTCCAATATCTCTAATTCAGCCGCCGCAGCCGCCGATGGTGACTTTCACGGCAGCGGACGCGCTCTTGAAAGAGCCGTCAGCCATTTTGGCTATCGCAACCACATTTTGCGAACCGGCAAGGCGGATACGCGTGGATGCCGAGGAAGACCCGGCCAGTTCACCGAAGTTGAGTGTGATCACGTCGGGTAACGGGTTGCCGTCTGCGACGATTAAGATGCTTGCAGCGCCGTCCGCAGAAACTGCGATGGGCACAGTATTGCCGTTTTCAGCGATTTCAGGTGCGGTCAGCTCAACGCCGCCTTCGGCAACATCGGCGTCGCCCGCAAACATTTTGATTGCTTCAGCGGTTTTGCCAGAATGCGCGGCCGCTTGCGCAAGGTTGATTGGGATCAGCGAAATTGTAACTGCTGCGCCACCCAATGCCAGAGCATGTCTTCTTGACAGGTCCATGGATAACTCCTGTTATTCCTTGAGGGTTTGAATATAGGCCAGCACGTCTTCGACCTGCTCGGCTGTGAGAACGGTCTTGCCATCGAATTTCTTCAACGGGCGAACGCCGTTTTTAAGACGATAAAAGGACGGCATGATCGTGCCTTCGAATGTATTTTTCGAATCCACCAGAATACCGCGCATTTGGGCTTCGTCCCAACGATCAGCCACACCATCAAGCGATGGTCCAACTTCACCATGGAACGTCTGTTCGGGCATTTCAGAATTCTGATGGCAAGCCAGGCAGTTGCCCTGCTTGCGGTTGGCGAAAACCTTACGACCATTGGCTGCATCGCCTGCAGCGCCTGTCAGGGACGCCGCTACCGCGCCGTCCGCAAACGTTACATCATCCGGACCGACCATCTGTGCGGATGCGGCAGAGCCGAGCGCAACAACGGCGGCGGAAATCAGTGCCAGTTTAATTGGCTTCATGTATTCCTCCCTAAGTTTGAACCTCAATCCTTAATGCGTTTGGCGCGCAAAAACAATATCAAATGCGATTTATTGAATTTGATTTAGCTTCTAGTTGGACTTTTGCAATTTTTCGTTGACGATTCTGGCGTGGTATTTTTGAAAATGCTCTTCGGTTTCGTAACCTTTGATCAACACCCAATTGAACATGTTATAGGTTGTGAACTTGCCAAACGCGCCCGGCATGATGGACACCGCCGCTTGTCCGGCGTTGCCCTCGTCGCCGACCTCTTCCGGCATAAACAGGATGGTTGGCGTGAACACGACGCCCCAGCGACGGGCCATTTTCTTTTCGCTTAAAACCGTGCCGTCAAAATCTGTAACCTCTTCATCCCCAAACAAATTCATTTGGACAACATAATAATTGTCGGTGATCAGGGCTTCGATTTCGGGATCGGGGAAAACTTCATTGTGCATCTTTGTGCAGTAAATACATCCGCGTTGCTCAAAAAATATTACCAGCCGTTTTCCCTGCTCATTGGCGGTTGCCAGATCTTCGATCATATCCTTGAATGTAGTTTCCATCCACGGCGTCTTGTGCAGCCCGTCTTCGCCCAGTTCGACCGCGAACGTAGATGTGGCAATTAGTCCAAAAACTGCGGCGTAAAAAAGTTTCAACATTGGTTGGTTCGCTTTCGTTAAAAGTGTTCGTTTTGGAGCCTAAGCAGCCACCGAAGCCGCAAACTGTGGAAACGTGTCCAAAAGCCACTGCGCGATTCGGTTAATCTGTCCGGTCAGGATAAGCCCGCCGAACAGCACCAGCAATCCGCCCATCGCAATTTCCATTTTGTGCAGGTGGCGTTTGAAGCGCGCAAAGAATTTCATGAAAAAGCTGGCGAACATGGCCGCAAGAATGAACGGCAGCGTCATGCCCAGCCCGTAAGCCAGTAACAGGCTGGTACCCTGCGCCACAGAATCCTGCGCGCCCGCCGCAAACAGGATCGCCGTCAGAATCGGGCCGACGCAGGGCGTCCAGCCAAAAGCAAAGGCCAACCCGACCACATAAGCACCCGCAAGCGAAACGGGTTTATTGCCGGTATCGATGCGGGCTTCTCGGTACAGAAAGCCAATTCTGAAGACGCCGATAAAATGCAGGCCCATCACGATAATTAAACCCCCGGCAACGTAGCGCAGCACGTCAAAGTATTCGCGCAGCGTCTGCCCAAAGACGCTGGCCGCGGCTCCAAGTCCGGTGAATATGGTGATAATACCTGCCGCAAAAAGGATCGATGCCAGAACCACGCGCCGCCGACTGCCGTCGTGAAGCGTCCCGGCATCCGTAAACTGGTTCATCGTGATGCCAGCGAGATACGACAGATAAAACGGCACAATGGGCAAAATGCATGGCGACAGAAACGACAGCAATCCCGCCCCGAATGCCCCGAAATAAGATACGTCAAAAATCATGGCGCTTCCTTGATATTATCCGGTAAACATATTACGACTTTCGTATATGTTTAATGTCTAAACCGGAGTCTGTCGAGATGGTTCGTGTATTGGCCCTTTTTGCGTTTCTGATTGCGGAGGTATTTTCCGTGACTGCGGTAAATGCGGAAACGCGTCTGCTGATGTTCGAAGAACAGGGCTGTCCCTATTGCGAGGCGTGGCACGAAGAAATCGGCGTGGTTTATGACAAAACGGACGAAGGCAAACGGGCGCCGGTTACGGTCCTGGACTTGGACGATCCGCTGCCAGCGGGCGTCGAGATCGGACTGGTACCCTATTACACGCCGACTTTTATTTTGATTAGTGATGGTGTCGAAATTGACCGGATAGAAGGTTACCCGGGCGAGGATTTCTTCTATTGGATGGTTGAGAAAATGCTGGCGAAAATATCAGCGCCTACTTCAAGTTCCTAAGTGGTAAAACCGCAGAATCGCAGGTCGCCAAACAGTAGGCAATCGACGCTATTGCAATGTGGCGGCAATTTTTTTAACCTTCAAATGTTCGTGAGCGCGCAAGAACCGCTGGCGAAATATACAGGCAGGGGAATGGAAATTTCATGACCACACCCGATTTTCAAAAAGGTCTCGGGGCCGAAGAAATGAACCGGATGGTCGACAGCGCCCTGACTGCCTCAGACTTTTTGAAGGCACTGGCCCACGAAGGCCGGTTGATGATTCTATGCCATTTGGCGTCCGGAGAAAAATCGGTTTCCGACCTTGAGGATCTATTACATTCGCGTCAGGCTGCGGTGTCGCAGCAGCTGGCCAGATTACGTCTGGAGGGTCTGGTTACCTACCGGCGCGACGGCAAAACGATCTATTATTCGCTTGGAGATTCAAAATCGCGAAAAGTGATCGAGATGATGTACGAAATGTTTTGTGCGGTGGACGAACCGGCGATCCCCTGAGATCATTTGTGAGAATACTATGAACTCAATTCCTGTAGGTTTCTGGACGGCATTCATTGGCCTTGGTGGTGGCATTGTCTTGGGACTGGCGGTGCGCATAGGCGATTTTTGTACGCTGGCGGCGCTTGAATCCGCGTATTACGGTAAAAATCAACGACGTATTCGGATGTGGGGCGTCACGCTGGCGGTCGCTATTTTTGGCACTTTTCTATTGGCGCAGTTTGGCCCGCTGAATATCAGCGACAGTTTTTATCATTCGATCCGCTGGAATCCCGTGGCCAGCATTGTGGGCGGGCTGATGTTTGGCTTCGGTATGGCATATGCGGGCAACTGCGGTTTCACCGCACTGGCGCGTATTGGTGGCGGCGATCTGCGCGCGCTGGTTGTAGTGATCGTCATGGCGATCTTTAGTTTTGCCACCTTGGGCGGGCCACTTGCGGAAATCCGGGATTTTCTTTTTCACGAAAACGCATCTACGGGCGAGCAGGGGTTTGCGCATTTGATTTCCAGCGCGACAAGCTTGCCGGTGCTTGCTGTTGCCAGTCTGATATCAGCGGGATTTCTGGTCTGGGCACTTTTGAACAAAGACTTGCGAAATGCGCCGCAGTCGATTTTTTGGGCGGCATTGGTGGGTCTGTCGGTTGTGAGCGCGTGGTGGGGTACGAGTTTCGTTGCCGACGCTACGCTTGGTAGTGTTGATGTTCAGTCACATTCCTTTACCGCGCCACTGGGCAGAACGTTGATCTATATTATGACGTCGACGGCCGGCGGGATCAATTTTTCGGTTGGTTCGGTCGTTGGTGTCGTCGTCGGCGGGACTATTGGTTCTCTGATCAGAGGTCATTTTCGCTGGGAAGCCTGCGATGATCCGCAGGAACTTCGTCGGCAGATGTTTGGCGCGGCGCTTATGGGCATAGGCGGCGTTATCGCGCTGGGCTGTACCATCGGACAGGGGGTTTCCGCATTTTCGACGTTGTCGTATTCGGCACCGGTGACGCTGGGCTCGATTGCTGTCGGCGGTATTTTCGGCTTAAGGCAGCTGGTTGCGGGCTTTCAGCCCGACTGACCCACACGCGGACACCGTTGGTTACACCCAGACTTTGAAACAATCCGTGTGGCAAACAGCGTTTTCCGCTTTGAACCCAACTGCTTTTGAATCCGCTAAAGCATTGGTTGCGTGTAACTATTATTAAGAAGGCTGAAAGCCGTCTTCACTGTTGTTCACGCGCGTTTCACAGATACGGGAGAATTTTGACCATTTGGTTGAGTATTGAAGTCCGGAAGCACAGATTCAAGGTACTACACTCAATCAAACAAAGGGAAGTACCATGAAACCAGAAATTAAGAGCGCCGCCATTGGCGGTATCGCAGGTACAGCAGTTATGACGCTCATGATGATGTTCATGGCGCCGATGATGACCGGGCAATCTATGGATATCGCGGCCATGATCAGCGGCATGATGGGCGTGTCTTACGTGGTCGGATTCATAATCCACGTGATGATGGGCGTTATTCTTTTTCCGGCCATTTATGTCTATGTGCTTTATGAACGTCTGCCGGGATCCAACGTCGTCAAAGGCGTCATTTTGGGCCTGATATTGTGGATCATGGCCGCCGCCGTTGTGATGCCCATGGCCGGTGCCGGATTCTTTATGTCGAATATTGGCGGCATGATGGCCGTCATGGCCGCCCTTTTGGGCCACGTCGTGTACGGCGCTCTGTTGGGCGGTTTGGCTGGCGGCGGCGAAAGCACGGCAGCGTCCAGCTAGACACACTAAGAAACAAACGACGACGCCGGGACGCGCATTGCGCGCCCCGGTTTCCATCATTCCAAAAATCCGATTTTACATGGCCGATACTTTGTTCGCGCGACCGTGTATTGTTCCGCCTCAGGGCATGACTGAACACGCTATCAAGCGGTTGGTGCGTTGGTTTACTGGCACCATTTAGGCCAAAATCGTGTCGGTGCCATATGGTGGTTTGGGGTGACGCGCTGTCATTTCGTATTACGGGCTGCACCCGAATGTTTGGCGCTTACAATTTGGACAATCAACAAGGGCGCGGGCACGCAGCGTAAGACAATGATCAAAATGTGGTTTCCGAATTACGCCAAACTACCCGTAACTTTGTCAACGCTGCGCGCCAATTTTTCAACCAATTCGTCAATCGCGCTATCGGTAATGATAAATGGTGGTGCCAGCAGAATTCCGTCGCCGGAATACCCGTCACGCAGACCGTTGACCGGATAACAGATCAGCCCGTTTTCAAATGCCGACGATTTGATTTTCGCAGCCACCGCCATTTCGCGCGCAAAAGGGCGTTTGGTGTCGCGGTCGGCCACCAGTTCGATCCCTACGAACAATCCCCGGCCACGGATGTCGCCGACACAGGCGTGCTGGCCAAGCCGGGCGTTCAAAGCAATGCCAAGCTTTTCACCCATGGTTTGCACACGCGCCAGTAAATCACGATCAAGAATGGCCCGGAGCACAGCCAGCGCGGCGGCACAGGCGATGGGATGGGCGTTATAGGTGTGTCCGTGCTGAAAAAAACCACTGCCACGCGCAATCGTGTCGTAGATATCCTGCGAGCACAGCATCGCGCCAATGGGTTGATAGCCACCACCCAAACCCTTGGCGATGCACAGGATATCGGGGCGCACGTGTTCGGCCTCGCAGGCAAAAAGATGGCCGGTGCGCCCCATACCGCACATCACTTCGTCCAGGATCAACAGCACGCCGTAACGATCACATATCTCACGTATACGGGTGAAATATCCTGCTGCCGCCGTCACTGCCCCAAGCGTGGCACCGACCACGGTTTCGGCCATAAAAGCCATGACCGTGTCGGGACCAACGCGCAGAATTTCGTCCTCTAATTCCTGCGCGGCGCGTAAACCGTAGGCTGTGGCGTCTTCACCCTCATCCGCCAATGCATAGGCATAACAAGGTGCGATGTGACTGACATCGGTCAACAACGGCGTGTAAATCTCGCGCCGCATCACGTTGCCCCCTGCGGACAACGCGCCGATGGTGTTGCCGTGGTAACTTTGTCGGCGGGCGATCAGACGGGTGCGCCCGGGCTGGCCGCGCTCGACAAAATACTGTCGGGCCAATTTGATGGCGGCCTCGACGGCCTCGGAACCTCCGGCACCGAAATATACACGCGCAATGCCCTCGGGTGCGTGCGCGACCAGCAGGTCTGCCAGCTTTTCAGCGGGCTTGGAGGACAAATAGCCGGTATGGGCAAACGCCATGTCCTGCGCCTGTTTCTGGATCGCTGCGATGACGTCAGCGTCGCCGTGGCCCAGACAAGACACCGCCGCCCCGCCCGAGCCGTCCAGATATTTTTGACCGTCCGCGTCGTATAAATAACAGCCTTCGCCGCGCACAGCGACGGGCGGTGTGACTGCACAATGTCGGGGGAAAACGTGGCTCATGTCGGGGTTCCGAAATCAGGGTGACGTCATGGTAAAATCGGGCACAATGCCGCTTTGCTCTGTATAGTCACGAACATCGCGCCCTGCAAACAACCCGTGCCCCGTGACCAACGCAGTTTTAAGCCCGTAGGCAGCACCGCCCAAAATGTCGGTATGCAGTGAATCGCCGACCATAACAATGCGCGCCGGATCGGGGTTTTGCAGTCGCGAAAGCGCCAGATCAAAGACGTTGCCAAAGGGTTTGCCGCAAAACTGCGGGGTCACGCCGGTTGCATCGGCCAAAACATGGGCATAGTGGCCGGGCTCCAACGTTAATCCACTCTCACGGGGGGCCACCAAATCGGGGTTGCCCACGTAAACCGGTCGCGGATTTCGGCGCAGACTTGTCAAAAGCCGGTCCTGCTGCGCGCGGGTCCATTCGATGGTGCTGAGCAGAATAAAACCGGTCGCGGTGTTGTATACCTCGATGTCGTCCAGCAGCAGGGTGCAGTCCACCGGCAGGGATTTCAATTGCGATGCCCGCGTGCCCATGACGCCCCACCGACCGTTGCGGCCCCGCAAAGTCTGGCACAAAGCATCACGGCTTGATACAATATCGCCACGCGCAAAATTAAAGCCCAAACGTTTGAATTTCATCCGGGCCACCTCTGCCGGAAACGTCGCGCCATTGGTCAGAACCAGGACCCGCTTGCCCTGGGATTGCAACGACGCAACAGCCCTAAGCGCCGACGCAATGACGGTTTCCCCGACATTCAACACCCCAAAAGCATCCAGTAAGAACGTATCAAACCACTGGGCCAGTTCCAGCAGCCCGTCGACGGATTGCGTGTGCGCCGGAAACCGGGCCTGTGGCAATCGGTGGCGCACGGTTTCATAGCGTCTGAACGCCCAATCGGACTCGTATTTTCCTGCGGTGATCAACAGTAATTCTGCGCACATTTCATGGTGTAAGAGTCACCCGACGCCAGAATGTGCCCAGTCCCAGTAAAGCGCGCGCGCCCGTTTGGCGATCGGGCCGTGTTGGTAATTTGTGTCGTCAAAAGCGGCAACAGGGGTGACCTTTGTCATATTGCCGGACATGAACACCTCGTCAGCGGTGTGGAAATCAGCAAAGCTCAGCACGGTTTCATGCACCGTATGCCCGTCGCGGCGCAGCAGGTCCAGATGCCGCGCGCGGGTGATCCCGGCCAGAAAGGTGCCGTTGGCGATGGGGGTGAAAATCTCTCCGTCCTTGACCATGAAAATATTGGCGGATGCGGTTTCGGCCACGTTGCCCATCGCATCGGCGACCAGAGCGTTCTTGAAGCCTTTGGATTGCGCCTCGCGCAGCATTCGGGCGTTGTTGGGATACAGGCAACCGGCCTTGGCGTTGACCAGATTGTCGGCCAGAACCGGGCGGTGAAACTGTGTGGTGGTCAGGGTCGTGGTTGCTGCCGCATCGGCCATGGCGGTTTCTTCAAGGCATACGCAAAAGCCGGTTTCATCGGGCAGCGGGACAATGCCCGCCAGACCGCTGTCAATACCCCAGTACATGGGGCGGATGTAAACGGCGGCGTCTTTGGCAAACAGTTTGAGGCCTTCGGTGATGATGGCCACCAGTTCTTTGGCGGTATGGGTGGGGGTCACACCCAGATGGGCGGCGGAGTTATTCACCCGCTGGCAATGGGCCAGAAGATCGGGCGCCACACCTTCAAACTGTCGCGCACCGTCAAAGACGGTGGAACCCAGCCACGCACCGTGATCGGCTGCCCGCATGATCTGGACGTTGCCCTTGTGCCAGGTGCCTTCAAAATAGGTGAAGATGTTGTCGCTGAAGGCCATGGGGCGTCCTTTGGTGGTTTGGGTGGAGTTAAGCATTGGTTGCAGGGATGGTCCAGAGGGTGAGGCGGAAATTCGCGGTGGTTGAAGCAGTTAACCCATTGCCGATTGTCATCCCCGCGAAAGCGGGGACCTCCGGCAAATCAGCGCCGATCTGAATTCAGCGTTAAATTGAAAGAGGTCCCGCATCGCGTGCGGGATGACAGCTGCAGCGGTCAAAAGTGCTTGCCAATCCAGCGCTTCACAAACTAACGCGACCGCAGCATACCCATGATATCCAATGTCCCCGCCAGTATCGGCCCGGCAATCTCTGCCGCCTTATCGGCGCCTGCGCCCAGCACGCGGTCAATCTCTGCCACATCCTGCATCAGGCGGGTCATTTCGCCGCTGACGGGGGCCAGTTTTTCCACCGCCAGATCGGCCAGCGCCGGTTTGAAGGTACTGAATTGGCGGCCTGCGTACTCGTTGATGATGGCCGCAGGCGTGCTGTCGGACAAAGCGGCAAAAATATTGACCAGATTGCGCGCCTCGGCGCGACCTTCCAACCCTTTTAGATCACCTGGCAGCGGTTCGGCATCGGTTCTGGCTTTGCGGATTTTCCTGGCAATGGTATCACTGTCGTCAGTCAAGTTGATCCGGCTCATGTCCGAAGGATCGGATTTGGACATTTTCTTTGTGCCGTCGCGCAATGACATGACGCGTGTGGCAGCGCCGTCGATACGCGGTTCGGGCAGCGGAAAATAATCGACGCCAAAGTCGCTGTTGAATTTGGCCGCGATGTCGCGTGTCAGTTCCAGATGCTGCTTTTGATCCTCGCCCACCGGAACTTCGGTGGCGTGGTACACCAAAATATCGGCGGCCATCAGCGAGGGGTAGGCAAACAGCCCGACGCTGGCATTTTCACGATTTTTGCCCGCCTTGTCCTTGAACTGGGTCATGCGATTCAGCCAGCCCATGCGGGCCACGCAGTTGAACACCCAGCCAAGTTCCGCGTGCGCGGGAACCTGCGACTGGTTGAACAGAATGGACTTTGCCGGGTCCAGCCCCGAGGCGATAAAACCGGCCGCCAATTCGCGCGTGGCGCGGCGCAGATCGGTAGGATCCTGCCACGTGGTGATCGCGTGCAGATCAACCATGCAATAGATGGTTTCTATTCCGGCGTTCTGCATCTCGACAAAGCGCTTGACGGCACCCAGATAATTGCCAAGCGTCAGATTGCCGGTGGGCTGAATACCCGAAAAAACACGGGGCGTGTGATTGGTCGCGACCATGGAAACCTCTTGAACTGGACTTGGTAATCGGTGTGCCTTATCGCGGACACAGGCAAACGCGTCAACCAAAGGCTGCGAACCCATGCACAATCCTGATCTCAACCAACCGCCACTCAATCCCTTGCCCCCCGTGGTAGTGGTTTTCACGCTGGCCATCATCGGTGTCGAGCTGGTCTTGCAAGGTGGCGCGCGGGGAATTTGGGGCGGCAACGCGGCCATCGGCTGGCGTCTGGAGGCCATCACCAGCTACGGGTTCATTGATGCGGTTGTGACGTGGATGCTGGACACGGGTCGTTATCCTGCCGAACACATGATGCGGTTTGTCACTTACCCGTTTATTCACGGCAGTTTGAGTCACGCGGTCTTTACGGCCGTGTTTATTGTGGCGCTGGGCAAAATGGTGGCCGAGGTGTTTTCGTCATTCGCTTTCGTTGCGATTTTCTTCACCAGCTCGATTATGGGCGCTCTGGCGTACTGGGCCTTTTTGGATGAGAAAGTGGCGCTCATCGGAGCCTATCCGGCGGCCTACGGGATGATCGGGGCGGTCACTTACATGCAATGGGTGCGCTTTAACCCAGGGGACGCGAACCGCTGGCGGGCGTTTCAATTGATTGGGTTCCTGCTGGGCATCCAGCTGTTTTTCAAAATCGTTTTTGGTGGGGGTAATGATTGGGTGGCCGATATTGCCGGATTTGCGGCGGGGTTCGCGCTGTCTATTGTGCTCAATCCGGCGGGACCGGCGCGCATTCAGCAGTGGCTGGCGGCATTGCGCCGCCGTTAGGTATTTTAGCGCCGCATCGAGGATCTGAGGCGTCGCAGATTATATGCCCCCAGCGCAACGCTTGCGGATCCATAAATCACCATGCCAGCCAGAACCAGAGCCAAAAGCGCGACGTAACGCCAGCCCGCAACGTCAAACCAAGGCGACAAAAACCAAGACAACCACCATAGCGCGCCGCCCATGACCACACATGCGGCCATTACCTTGGGCAAAATGCCCTTTAGGCGACTATCGATTTGTGCCGCCGCGCCAAATTTGCGCGATCCGCGCCACAGCAGCAGCACCATCACCCAGGCCGCCAGCGTGGTCCCGATAGCCGCTGCCAGATAACCGATGCTCAGCGCCAATCCAACCGCTGCCCCCGCATTGACGACCATGGACACAAGCGCATAGCGAAACGGGCTTTTGGTGTCTTCGCGCGCGAAATAAAGCGGTTGCAACACTTTTTGCAAAACAAAAGCCGGCAGGCCAAGCCCGTATACCGCCAGTGCCGCCGCGGTCATTTGCGCGTCGGTTGCATCGAACGCGCCGCGCTGAAAAAGCACCGATATCAGCGGCAGCGGAACGACCACCAGCGCCACAGCTGCGGGCAGCGTCAGCACCAGCGAAAACTCGGTAGCGCGGTTCAGGGCATCCTGTGCACCAGCCGTGTCGCGGCTTTGTAATTTACGCGACAGGTCCGGCAACAGCACCACGCCAATCGCTACGCCAACCACCCCCAAAGGCAGCTGATACAGGCGGTCCGCGTAATTCAGCCACGCGATAGCGCCGTCAAAAAAGCTGGCGACCTGACGTCCGACCAGCAGGTTGATCTGCACCACACCACCCGCCAGAGCGGCGGGCGCGGCGATCACCGCCAACCGTTTCAAATCGGGCGTCAAACGGGGCAGGCGGGGGATCAGGCGTACACCGGCGCGGTTGGCGGCCACCCACACGATGGCAAACTGTACAACCCCCGCCGTGGGCACGGCCCACACAAGTGTCATACCCATGTCCCAGCCAAGCCGTCTCGCCACCAGCAAAGCGGCAATGAAAATAACGTTCAGCGCCACTGGCGCAGCGGCCGCCGCCATAAACCGTCCGGTTGCATTCAATGCCCCGCTGGCCAGAGCCGCCAGAGAAATCAGCAAAATGTAAGGAAAGGTAATCCGGCCAAAACCGACGGCCAGATCAAACCGCGCGTCACCCTGAAACCCGCTGGCCATGGCCCAGACCAGCCACGGCATGAACAATTGGGCCAACAGCGTGAAAACGATCAGAACCGCCGCCAGCCCCGAAAGGGCGTCGCGGGCAAATTCCCCGGCGCCGTCGCCCGCCTCCAGCTTTTTGGAAAACATCGGGACGAAGGCCATGTTGAACGCGCCCTCGCCGAAAAATCGCCTGAACATGTTGGGCAGTGAAAAAGCGATCAGAAAAGCCTCGGCGACCGGTCCTGCACCCAAAAACGCGGCGATCAGGATATCGCGAACGAAACCGGTGATCCGGCTGATCAAAGTCCAGCCGCCCACAGTGAAAAAGCCGCGCAACAGGGCGTTGGTTCGGCTCATTCGCGTGCGTCCTGCGCGCCGTCCTTTATGGCGGCACGAAGTCGTTTTTCCAGCGAATCGCGCTTGGTTTTCGTGTGCAGTTTCAGCCCGAACATGTCTTTGACGTAAAACACATCGACGGCCTGCACGCCATAAGTCGCGATCACCGCACTTGCGATATATATGTTGGCTGATGAAATCGCCCGTGTCAGGTCAAAAAGCAAACCCGGACGGTCGCGGGTATCGACCTCGATTATCGTGTAGATCTCGGAGCCTTCGTTATCAAAGGTTATATCTGTCGGCACAATGAAATCGCGCTCGCGTTTGCGGATTTTATCGCGGTCTTTCAGCGCCTCGCGCGCCACGACTTCGCCGCGAAGAGTTTTCTCGATCATCGCCCGCAGGCGGGTCAGCCGTGATTTGTCGTAGGGTTTTCGCTGAACGTCCTGAATCCAGAAAACCGAGGTCGCAAAACCGTCCGATGTGGTGTAGCTTCGCGCGTCCACCACATTGGCCCCGACCAGCGCCAAAGCCCCCGCGAGGCGTGAAAAAATGCCGGGGTGATCGCCCATAGCAAAACATACGCGTGTGGCGTCACGGTCTGGATCAAGTTTCAAGTCAGACGCCATTGCATCCGCATCGGCATTTTTCAGCAACCGCGCAAACACCGCCTGCGTGTCGGTGTCCAGTCCCAGCCAATAAGGGTCGTAGTGGCGCTCGAGCTCGACCAGCAGCTCCATTTTGTCCCAATCGGGCAGGATCGCGCATAAGGCGTCGCGGGCTTCGTCGGCGCGTTCGGGTTGTTCGGTTGTGTCGGGGCCGGATTTAAGCACCTGTCGCGTGGAACGATACAGATCGCGCAGCAGCTGGGCCTTCCAGTTATTCCATGTGCCCGGACCAACGCCGCGAATATCGCAGACGGTCAGAACAATCAGCAGTTTCAGCCGGGTGCGGCTGCCGACGGTCCGGGCAAAATCATGCACGGTGCGCGGGTCGGAAAGATCGCGCTTTTGCGCCACGTCGGACATCAGCAAATGATGACGCACCAGCCAGACCACCGTGTCGGTTTCTTCATCGCTGAGACCAAGACGCGGGCATACCTTTTGGGCAATCCGCGCACCCAGAATCGAATGATCTTCATCGCGCCCTTTGCCGATGTCGTGCATTAAAAGGGCGACGTAAAGAACCTTGCGGTTGACGCCACCGGCCAGAATTCCCGAAGCAATCGGCAGGCTTTCGACCAGTGCATTGTTCTCAATTTGGTTGAGGATTGAGATGCATTGGATCGTATGTTCGTCCACGGTAAAATGGTGGTACATGTTGAACTGCATCATCGCGACGATGGGCTGAAATTCCGGGATAAAAGTGCCCAGAAACATCATTTCATTCATGCGCCGCAGCGCCCGTTCCGGGTTGCCGTGCTTCAGCAACAAGTCAAGAAATATACGGTTGGCCTCGGCGCTGTTGCGCATTTTCTCGTCAACCAGATGCAAATTTGCTGACACCAGCCGCATGGCGTCCGGGTGAATCAGGTGGTCGTTTTTCAGCCCTTCTTCGAACAGCCGCAAAAGGTTCAGCGGGTCTTTGATGAATTCCTGCTCATCGGCAATATTCAGGCGACCGTGCACCAGTTTGAAGCCGGCGGGGATACGGGGGCGGTTGCGCCGCGTCGCCCGGCTTAAAAATGAACCTATCGAAGGCTGTCTCTTGACGTGACGGGCCTCCAGATCGGTCAGAAATATCCGTGTCAGACGGCCTACCTGGGTTGCGTGCATGAAATATGCCTGCATAAAATGTTCGACCGCACGACGTCCGTCCTTGTCTGTGTACCCCAGACGGTCTGCGACCTCGACCTGAGTGTCGAACGTCAGGTTCTCGTTGGCACGACCGGCGATCAGGTGCATGTGGTTGCGTACCGACCACAGGAAATTCTCGGCTCTGGCAAAAATATCAAGCTCGGCCGGGCTGAATATGCCGAGTCCAACCAATTCGCGGGGCGACGCGACGCGGTAAAGATATTTTGCGATCCAGAACAGCGATTGCAAATCGCGCAGCCCGCCTTTGCCTTCTTTGATATTGGGTTCGACCATGTAGCGCTGGTAGCCCTGTTTCGTGTGCCGCTCCTCGCGTTCCTTCAATTTGGCCTCGATGAAATCAGCGCCCGTGTTTTTGAATAAATCCTCCCACATCCGATTGCTAAGCTCGTCGGCCAGCGCTTTGTCGCCACCGACGAAACGTGCCTCCAGCAGGGCTGTGCGAATCGTGTAATCCTGACGCCCCAGACGGATGCAATCGTTCACATTGCGGGTGGCGTTGCCGACTTTCAGCCGTAAGTCCCACAGGATATAAAGCATGGTTTCCACCACGCTTTCGCACCACGCCGAACCCTTGTAGGGGCGCAGAAAAAGTAGATCGACATCCGAGAAAGGTGCCATCTCGGCGCGCCCGTAACCGCCCACTGCGATGATGGCAATTTTTTCGGATTTCGTCGGGTTGGAGACCGGGTGGATAACCTGGGTCGCAACGCGCAGAATTTCCGTGACAATGGAATCGGTCAAAAAGCTGTAAGACGCCAGGGCCGCGCGCGCGGCGAGCGGTGTCTGCGTCAGTGCTTTGGCAATTCGGTCCATGCCCGCCTGTTGCGCCACGGCCAGTTGGGATACGATGGCTGCGCGCATGTCGCGTGGCGACTCGCACTTTCGGAGCATAGCGTCGATGGTCGTGGCGACGGCGCGCGCGTCGAATATTTCAACGCCCGAACAGATCAGAACGTCGTCCGGCATGTTGGTGGCGGCAACGGCCATTTTACAATCCGGCTGGCGCACCAAATCTTCTTGGGGCCGGGTCGATGACCTTGATGCGGTTGTTTTCAATTTCAACGACGGCCATGCCGCGCTGGTTGGTCCCGTTGGGCATCAGACGGAAAACGCCGTTCACGCCGACAAACCCTTTGGACTGAGTCAGACGCTCGCGCGACAGCGGATTTGTGTCGCCGCTGGCCAGAAGCGCGCCGATTGCAGCCACACCGTCGTAGGCAATCCCGGCCAATGGATGTGGCGGTTGACCGTAGGCTGTCACGTAACGGTCACGAAAACTGCCCGCCAGCGCCGGATCGGGCAGCGCAAACCAGCCGCCCTGAAGTCCGCCAAGAGACAGCGTCTGGGTTGGAATATCCCAACGTGTCAGCCCCATGAATTTGATTTCTTTGGGATCGATGCCGTTTTCCGGCAGCAACTGCACCAGAATGGGTAATGCACCCGCAGTGTCAGAGGCAAATATCAGTGTATTGGTATCGGTGTCGCGTACCTGTTGCGCGATATCGCGCACCGCCGAAATCACGCCCTGTTGCGAAAATTCGTAACTGGCCGCGCCGGTGTAGGTGGCACCGGTCGCCGCCGCTGCGCGTTCGACGGCTTTGCGCCCGATTTGCCCGGTCAGGTTGTTGGCGTGCACCACAAGAACATTGCCCAGGCCCTGCGACGCGGCGTAGCTGACCAGTCTTTGCGCCGTATTTTCAAAGGTATGACCCAGAATGAAAACATTGCCGCCGGCTATTTCGGTGTTGTTGGAAAAGCTCAGCACGCTGATGCCGCGCGACGACACCGCGTTACCCGCCGCGTTGGCGGCGTCGGCAAATACCGGGCCAAGAATGATTTTGGCGCCTTCGTCCGCTGCGCGCTTGGCGGCGGCTGCAGCGGCGTCGGCGCTGCCCGCGGTTTTGTAGACCCGCAGCTCGATCTGGACACCGTCAAGATCCGACACCGCCAGTTGCGCTGCGTTCTGCAGGCTGGTCGCCAGAATCGCGTGGTTGGACTCGCTTGATCCGAACGGCACCAAAAGCGCGACGGGCACGGGCGCGCGCGTGTTGACCACGGGGCCAGTGCCGCCCAGTTCCAGCTCGCAGGCGCTCAAAAAGCCGGTGGCAAAGATAATCGCCACCAGCCTGAACATCAGGCGCGACCGAAAAAAATTAGCGACCATTGTTTTGATCATCCTATAATAGGGGTGGTCACTCAGACCGCCGTTGTGCAAAACTTAAGCGGTCAAAGGCGGCAAGTAAACGCTACATATCGCGCGGGGAAAACTGTGACCACAATGCCCGTCCCGTTGTTGCCCGGCCTTTTTCTTGTGGCGACCCCCATCGGAACGGCGCGCGATATCACCCTGCGTGCGCTTGATGTTTTGGCCGCCGCCGATATTTTGGCCGCCGAGGATACCCGTAATACCCGTCGGCTTTTGGACATCCACGCAATTGCGCCGGGTGCGCGGAAAATTGTCGCGTACCACGATCACAACGGTGCGGCGCAGCGACCAAAACTGCTGGCGGCCATCGCTGCGGGTCAAAGCGTGGCCTATGTGTCCGACGCCGGAACCCCGATGGTGTCCGACCCCGGATATACACTGGCGCGTGCAGTGATCGACGCCGGTATGATGGTGACTGCGGTACCGGGTGCGTCTGCGATGTTGGCGGCTTTGACGGTCGGCGGTTTGCCGACCGATCAGTTCTTTTTTGCCGGTTTCCTGCCGACCCGCACGGGTGCGCGCGTGCGGTTCCTGAACGAATTGAAAGATGTGCCGGGCACGCTGGTATTTTATGAAAATCCCAAACGCGTTGGTAAATCCTTAATGAATATGGTTGAGGTTCTAGGGGGTGACCGAAAGGTTGCTCTGTGTCGCGAGTTGACCAAAAAATTTGAAGACGTACGACGCGGGACGCTGACTGATCTGGCACGGGACTATGCCACGCAAGTTCCCAAAGGTGAAATCGTCGTGCTGGTCGGTGCCGGTCGCAAAACGGTTGCCAGCGATGCGGACATCGAAACGGCGCTTAGGCTGTTGCTCGCTCAGGGAGCCCACACAAAGGACGCGGCGCGCGATGTCGCTGTGACACTGGAAGTATCGCGGCGGCGGGTCTACGCGCTGGCGCTGTCGATCAAAGACTGACAAGGACTGCACGATGAGCGGCTTGAAATCATACTATAGCGGGCTGGCGGCCGAAAATATTGTCGCGCGTGACTATGTGCGGCGCGGCTACACGGTACAGAAAACCCGCTGGAAAACCGCCAACGGCGAGATTGATCTGATTCTGCGCAAGGACAGGGAAACCGTATTTGTCGAAGTCAAGAAAAGCCGCGATTTCGCGGCGGCAGCGGCTGCGCTGGGCACGCGCCAGATTGCGCGTCTGTTCAATGCGGCCGCCCAGTTTTTAGGCACGCTGCCGACCGGTCTTGACAGCCCGGCGCGATTTGATCTGGCGCTTGTGAACGGGCGGGGTCAGATCGATATTCTGGAAAACGCGCTCAGCGCCTGAAAATCGTACGTCGTCGCGCATCGGCAGTTGATTCCCGCGCGGTCGTGACCCAAGTTGAAGGGACCAGACACAGGAACCGCGCACTTGGCTCTCAACGTTGCTTTTCAGATGGACCCGATCGACGCGATCGATATCGACGCTGACAGTTCTTTCCGGCTGGCCGAGGAAGCGCAGGCGCGCGGGCACAATCTGTTTTATTATACGCCCGATCAACTGGCGTACCAGCAGGGGCGCGTCACCGCGCGCGGCTGGCCCCTGACCGTGCGCCGCCAGCGTGGCAATCATTTTGATCTGGGCGAAAATCAGGAAATCGACCTGTCGACGCAGGACGTTGTCTGGCTGCGTCAGGACCCGCCGTTTGATATGGGATACATCACCACGACCCATCTGTTAGACAGGATTCACCCCAGCACATTGGTCGTCAACGACCCCACATGGGTACGCAATTATCCGGAAAAATTGCTAATTCTGGATTTTCCTGACCTGATGCCGCCCACCACGATCGCCCGCGATCTGGCGACGTTGCGCGCGTTCAAGGCCGAACACAGCGACATTATTCTTAAGCCGCTTTACGGCAACGGCGGGTCCGGTGTGTTTCGTCTTGGCCCCGATGACCGCAACCTGAATTCGCTGCACGAATTGTTTACCGGGCAAAACAACGAACCGCTGATCGCGCAAAAGTTTCTGCCGGACGTCGCCGCAGGCGACAAACGTATCATTCTGGTGAACGGCGATCCGGCCGGGGCCATCAACCGCGTGCCCGCCAAAGGCGAGGTCCGATCCAACATGCACGTGGGCGGGCGCCCGCAAAAAACCGGTCTCACGGCGCGCGACCGCGAGATTTGCAAGCGGCTGGCACCGCTCTTGCGCGCCAAGGGTCAGATCTTTGTCGGTATCGACGTGATCGGCGATTACCTGACCGAGATCAACGTTACCTCGCCCACCGGCATTCAGGAACTGGAGCGTTTTGACAATATCGATGTCGCCGGACCGATCTGGGACGCCATCGAAGCCAGGCGCAACGCCTAGGCCACTTTGCGGCGGACAAACGGCCCGGAAGCCACGTCGTGCATCAGGCGAAACGACAAAGCCTCGGCCAGATGCGGGTGGCGTACATCGTCCGAACCATCCAGATCGGCAATGGTGCGCGCGACCCGCAAAACCCGGTGATACCCCCGTGCCGTCAGTCTGAATTTTTCGGCCGCCTTGCTTAACAACGTCTGCCCGGCTTCATCAGGCATGGATACATCGCGCAGTCGCCGGCCTTCGATATCCGCGTTGACGCTGCAGCCTGCGTCCTCTTTGTAGCGGTCTTGCTGGACCTGACGCGCACGTGCGACCCGTGCGGCGATTCCCGCAGATTTTTCGCCCGCCGGCGCGCGTTCGAGCGCGTCCATCATCACAGGGGGGATGTCGACCTTCAGATCAAAACGATCCATCAGCGGCCCCGATATCCGGCCCATGTAGTCCTCGCCGCACAGCGGCGCGCGGTTGCAGGCGCGTGCCGGGTCGTTCAGGTAACCGCAGCGGCAGGCATTCGCGGCCGCGAGCAGCAAAAATTTGCACGGATAGCGCACATGGGCATTTGCGCGCGCCACGACCACATCGCCGGTTTCAATCGGCTGTCGCAGGGTTTCCAGGGTGG
>CAZPQL010000001.1:0-94370 GCA_964588725.1 uncultured Rhodobacterales bacterium | reverse complement strand
CGCCTCCACCTGACGCCCCAACGTCGGCTGTGCGACGCCAAGCGCACGCGCGGCGGCGGACAGCGAGCCTTCTTCTGCCGTGACCAAAAAGGCGCGGGCGCGGTTCCAGTCAAATTTGATCGAACGCCAATCCATGCAATTATGCATATCAACAGAACGAAAATAGTCAATTACGTATATGACATGAACCGTCTATAGGCGCCAGAGCATCACAGAAGGACAATATACAATGCTGGCAATGACCTATAGCCATTACGGCCCCGCGTCGGTTTTACAACCGGCTGACGTCGCCATGCCCAAAATAAAAAGCACCGAAATCATTGTGCGGGTGCAGGCCTCAACCGTGACGCCGGTCGATTGTCAGTTTCGGGCCGGAGATCCGCCAATCGTGCGCCTTTACATGGGTTTGTTCAGGCCCAAAAAACGTACGGTACTGGGCAGCGAACTGTCTGGTCGGGTCGAAGCAATCGGCGACGACGTGTCCGAATTTGAAGTGGGCGATCACGTGTTCGCCGCCACCGCCGACGGCACCGGTGGGCACGCAGAGTATATTGCCCTGCCGGCAAAGGGCGCCGTCACGCATATCCCTGAAAATATGTCGCTCGCACAGGCCGCGACACTGTGCAACGGCGGGCTGACGGCATTGCCGTTTTTGCGCGATCACGGCCGGATTAAACCCGGTGACAGGGTGCTGATTATCGGCGCTTCGGGCTCTATCGGGACCTGCGCCATTGAATTGGCCAAGCATTTTGGCGCCCACGTGACGGGCGTTTGCAGTGCCGCCAATGTTGAACTTGTAGCGTCACTGGGGGCTGATGCTGTGATCGACTATAACGTCGCCGATTTCACGCGTTTGGGACAGAAATACGATATCATCTTTGATACCGTCGCCAAAAGTTCGTTTGCAAATGCCCGCAGCGCGTTAAAGCCAAACGGGGCCTATCTGGTGACCGCGCCGTCATTTGCCACCGTGTTTCACATGCTGCGCGCGGCGGCGTTTGGCGGAAAAAGGGCGGTAATGGCCGCGACCGGTCTGCGGCCTGCGGGTGACCAGCGCCGCGACATGGATTTCCTGAAAAAGCTGGCCGAAACCGGTGTCTTGCGATCAATTATTGACCGAACGTACCCCTTTGCCGAATTGGCCAAAGCACATGAATACGTCGAGACAGGACACAAGAAAGGCAACGTCGTGGTGACCATGGTTTAACCGAATTTGGTGGTCTGCTACCGCACGCGTGCCAGACGCATCAACTGGCTTTGCGAAAACACCGATCCCAGTATTTCACGCACCAGTTTTTCGCGAATGGCGCGGGCGAAATCATCGAAATCGCTGGCGACTAAAACGAATGCCGCGTCGCCTCCGGCCACTGATGTGTTGTAATGCCGTATCAGTTCCAGCGAGGCTAAATCGCCTAAATCATACTCGAAATTCAGAATAACCAGACCGTTGATCGTAATGTTCTTGGCCAAAGCCCGATCGCGGGCAAAGCCGGGGTCGCCGACACTGCTGGTCCCGTCGCCGGAAACGTCGATGGTCCGGCGGCGGCCCAGAAAGCTGTTGCTGTCCAGCGAGCGGGTTGAAAAGTCTATGGCCCCGCCGATATCGGTAAAACCGGATACCTGCCGCACTGTCGCATCAATTTTTGCCGCAAGGTTCCCCGCTTCGGTCGCGTCCGAGACGTGAACCCAGTCGACAGACGTCACCTGCGCGCCCTTGCCGGCCCATTGCACCAGCGAAACCGCAATGCCGTTTGGACCAATCGCCCTGATGGCGTTTTGAACGTCGGGGTGTTGGAAGGCCAGCGTCAGGCCCTGTTTTTGCAACCAATACTCCTGCGCGTCCACCGAGGTCGAGGAATCGATGGCTAACACCAGCTCGAGCTCCACCGGCGTTTGCGCGCCTGCACTTTGTGACCAAATAATCAGACACGCCGCCCCAAAGGCCGCCAGCCCGTGACTAATCCCAAACAGGCGCTGCCTAGCGCATTGTAAAAGGAAGCGAAATAAGCGCCACATTGTCCCGCACTTCGTCCTTTACCAGATATTCGAGCGTATATATCCCCGCCGGCAAGCCACCCGTGTCAAGGCGCAGCGACAGGTAGAATTCCATGAAACGGTGGCCGCTGGTAAAGCTGAAAAAGCCAAAATCGTCTTTCTGCCAGATCGGTTGAGACTCAGCGTCAAGCAGCCGTGCGCTGACCTTAATGTCGTTGCGGAAACTGTTATCGTCGGCGGTCCAGCCGTAACCTATGGGTTCGGCGTAAACGCGCAGCGATTCCCCCGTCTCAAATACGGTGTCGGTTTTTTTGTCGTAAACGCCAAATGCGCTGGCGCGTTCGTTCACAAATGTCGCTGTGGCAATGGACAGCGGCGACTGCAACCATAAATCAGCAGCGGCGTCGCGCATGGCTGCCGCGCTTTCACTGGGCCGCCCCTGAGCTGAAAGCGCTACGGCTTTGCGAAAATTGTCTTCGATCGACTGGCTGTGAACCGGTGCGCCCAAAGCAAGGCCAAGGCTAAGCAGCAACGCGATTCGCATCATGTTTACTCCTCTGCGACGGGTCGTCCGTCGACCCACTTGCCTTCCACGACCTGGCCACTGGCGTAGGTCATCTTGCCTTGTCCCTGACGCTTGCCGGCGCGGAAAAACCCAGCGTAAACGTCACCGTTTGCATAGGTGGCCACGCCTTCACCGTCGATTTCGCCGTCGCGCCACGCACCTTCGTATTTGAAAGAATCGGGCATTGTTATTCGTCCGCTGCCCTGTCGTTGCCCGGCAACAAACCCCCCCACATAGACCGTGCCGTCAGCATAGGTTGCTGTGCCCTCGCCGTGACGCAGCCCGTCACGCCATTCACCGACGTATTTGTAGCCATCGGAATAGGTCATTGTGCCCATCCCGTGGTTCTTGGCGTTTTTGAATTCACCTTCATAAACCAACCCGTTGGCATAAGAGGCCACGCCTTTGCCTTCGATCACACCATCTACCCAGGCGCCCGAATAGGACGATCCGTCTTTGTAGGTGATCGTGCCGTTGCCGTGCGCCTGATCGTGGGCAAATTCACCTTCGTAGACCGACCCGTCGGGATAGACCACGCGGCCCGTGCCCTCGATGCGCCCCTCGACCCACGAACCATCGTATACATAGCCGTCAGCACCCGTAAAAAGCCCCTGTCCCTGACGTTTGTCGTTGTCAAAATTACCTTCGTAAACATCGCCGTTGGCGTAGCGCACCACGCCAATTCCGTCGCGCTGGCCGTTGACCAACAGGCCCTCGTAGACGTCACCGTTGGCTTGCGTCAGCACGCCCAGACCGTTGATCTGGCCGTTTTTCCACGCCCCCGTGTAGGACAGCCCATCGGGCATTTCCAATGACCCCTGACCTTCGCGCACGCCGCTGACGATTTCGCCGTCGTACCGCGCGCCGTCGGGATAAGTGATCGTGCCCCGCCCGTCTTTGATCCCGTTGACCCAAGTGCCATCGTAAACATAGCCGTTGGGGCTTTCCATGCGGCCGATCCCGTGGTGCAGGGCGTTGGCGAATTCGCCTTCATAGCGCACGCCGTTGGCGTATTTGGCCACGCCGTGACCGGAAATCTTGCCGTCGACCCAACTGCCAACGTAAGTGCCGCCATCGGCAAAGGTAATCTTGCCCTGACCCACAGGTTTGCCAGCCACGAACGCGCCCTTGTAAACCGACCCGTTGGGGAATTTTGCTTCGCCCTGACCCCGTATTTCACCTTCAAACCATTCGCCGGTGTATTCGTAACCGTTGGGCAGTCGATAGGTGCCGGTGCCGTGCTGTTTGCCGTCTTTGAACGTCCCTTCGTAGATTCCGCCCTGATCATATTCGCGGGTGACGATCTCGCCCGACGATTGCGCAAGAACAGGCAAAGCCGGATAAACCGACGCCAAAAAAATCACAAATGCGGTGCTGTGTATTTTCAAACGATTTTCAGGGATGTGCGTCCCCGCCTCCGGCTTGCCGTTATACAAGATTTGTTGCCCTGAACCGATCCTAAGGCTTTGGCATTTGGCTGACAATGGTTTTCCCCTGCGACAGTCTTTCATTCCTCTTGAGTTCTGCTAAGGATGCGTCGTCAATTTACCGTGTTTGCCGGAGTTCCAGCCATGCGCGCCGCGTTCCGTCTTGGTCTTGCACAATTTAATCCCTGCGTCGGCGATCTTTCGGGCAATGCTGACAAGGTGAGACGTGCATTTCGCGCAGCCAGCGACGCCGGTGCGAATATGGTGGCGCTGCCGGAAATGTTTCTGCCGGGGTATCAGGCGCAGGATCTGATCAGAAAACCCGCATTTGTTGCCGATTGCATGGCGCATGTGCAGGCGTTGGCGACCGACTGCGCACATGGCCCGGCTGTGGGTGTGGGTGGCCCCCTGCAAAAAGGCGACAGGCTGTTCAACGCCTATTTCGTGTTGAAGGACGGTAAAGTTCACACAGTGATCAAGAAATTTCACTTGCCGAATTTTGCGCTGTTTGACGAAGCCCGCCTGTTTGACGCCGACAGGATCTCCGGCCCCTACCAGATCGACGGGTTGCGCATCGGTACTCCGATTTGCGAAGACGCCTGGCACGATGGGCTATGCGAGACCATGGCCGAATCGGGAGCTCAGGTCTTGCTGACCGTCAACGGGTCGCCCTATTTTCGCGATAAGCTGGCCGCGCGCCAATCAATGATGGTTGCGCGTGCCGTGGGCAACGCGATGCCGGTGGTCTATCTGAACATGGTTGGTGGTCAGGATGATCAGGTGTTTGACGGCGGGTCATTCGTGCTGAATCCCAACGGGGCGCTGGCGTTGCAACTGCCACTGTTTGACGAAGTTTTTTGCTGCGTCGATTTTGAAGATACTGATGCGGGCTGGCGCGTTGTTCCGGGTGAACTTGCGACAATCGGCAACGCAAAAGAACAGGACTACCGTGCCATTGTCGAAGGACTGCGCGACTATGTACACAAATCCGGATTCGAACGCGTTTTGTTGGGGTTGTCGGGCGGTATCGACAGCGCTCTGGTGGCTGCAGTTGCTGTCGATGCATTAGGCCCTGCAAACGTGCGCTGCGTGATGATGCCTTCGGAATTTACAGCAAAGGATTCGCTTGATGACGCAAAGGCGGTGGTAAATGTGCTGGGCTGTTCACTGGATACCCTGCCAATCGACGCGGCGCGCGACGTCGTTTCCCAAACGCTTGCGCCGGTTTTTGACGGACGCGCGCCCGATGTGACCGAGGAAAACATCCAGTCGCGCCTGCGCGGGTTGCTGCTGATGGCACTTAGCAACAAAATGGGTGACATGCTTCTGACTACCGGCAACAAATCCGAAGTCGCGGTTGGCTACGCCACGATTTATGGCGACATGGCCGGCGGTTACAACCCGATCAAGGACCTTTACAAAACCCGCGTTTTTGAAACCAGCCGTTGGCGCAACGAAAATCACCGCGACTGGATGCAGGGACCGGCGGGCGAAGTTATCCCGCGGCATGTCATCGAAAAACCCCCCTCGGCAGAGCTTCGCGCCAACCAGAAAGACGCAGATTCGCTGCCGCCATACGACGTTTTGGACCCGATTCTGGAGCGGCTGATCGACAAGGATCAGTCCGTTGCCGATATCGTGGCGGCGGGATTTGATCGCGCGACCGTCAAGCGCATTGAACAGTTGATATATACGTCCGAATACAAACGCTACCAATCTGCGCCCGGAACACGCACGTCGGGCAAGGCATTTTGGCTCGACCGACGCTATCCGATCGTCAATAAATGGCGCGACAACGCCTGAATTTGAACAAAATGTACGCCGTCGCAGTATTTTCAAAACCGCGAAACCGAAACATTGCATTGCAATATCTATGGTTGTTGCGCGCCCTAATACAATCATCGGGTCAAATGTGTTTTTTGCGCCACATTTTCATAGTTGGCCGTTTTAGTTGCGGGTGCGCGTTGTCTAATGCATTGACCGTAAATGAAAAAATTCTATGTTCGGTCGCGTACTTAAATTTCACTCGCTACACTGAGAAACTTTTAAGGAGGATGAGCTATGCGTATGTGGCTTATGACAACACTACTGTTTGGCGTTTTCGCTACTACCGCTGAGGCCCAGGAAGTCCGGATTCAACCAGATGTTTCCAAGATCGTGGCGACAATTCGTGGACGCGCAATTACCATCGAGCGCGATCAGGACCAGAACCACCGGCTCGAAGGCGGATTTACAAAAACATCACGCGCCTGTCCGCCGTTTTGTATCCACCCAATGGAAGCTGCACCCGGTGTAATCACCGTCGGCGAAATTGAACTGATGAAATTTCTGCAAACCACGGCGTCTTCGGGGCGCGGTTTGTTAATCGACGCGCGGATACCGGATTTCTATCAGGCCGGCACCATACCCGGCGCAGTGAACGTGCCGTTTTCAACCGTTGACGAACAGAATTACTATCGTGACGATATTCTGGCTGCCCTTGGCGCTGTGCAAAGTAACAACAGTTGGAATTTTGATCAGGCGCAGGAACTGCTTGTTTTTTGTAACGGCCCGTGGTGCGATCAGTCGCCGACCATGATCCGGAACTTGATCAAAGTGGGCTATCCCGCCAACAAGCTTTTTTACTATCGCGGTGGCATGCAGAACTGGCTGATGCTTGGTCTGTCTGTAGAAGTACCCGGATAATCAGGGATAAGGATACTGATCGTGACTATACCAAACTCAACTTTCTTTTCGCGCGTCGCTCTGGTGTCCTCATTTGTGCTGACGACGGCTTTTGGCGCCTACGCACAAGACACCGACGAAGACGAGAAAATGCGCAAAATGACCGAGGGCGTTTTGGCCGGACTTGGCGTCAAACCCACAACGCCACCACCCGCCGAAACCGACCCCGAGATGCGCAATCTGACAGACAGCGTTCTATCGGCTCTTGGGGCCGACACCGAACATTCAACAGAATCCGGCGATGAAAAGAATCTGTCTGAACTCGTATCAAGTGCGCTGCTTGAGGGGCGTTCAGACAACTATATTTCGGCGTTGCTGGAAGAGGCGGTTGTCACCGGCGAAATCGTCGTTCCGAACGAACTTCGGTCGGCCTCGGGATCGGTGGACACCGACCAGTTTGTCGCTCTGCTCAAGGCCACCGCTTTGTCGCAAGGCACCGAAATTCCTACGGCACTGACGTCTGAAGCGGCGTCGCTCGCGCAGGGGCCGGTACAGGCTTCGTTCCCGTTTGTGCCGCACATGCAACTGACCAAATCCGGCGGCAAGCATTATTACAAGGTACTGCCATTGGATAATCTTGGCGGGATTGCGCTGCGGGCGTATGGCGATGCATCGCTTTATCCGGTTATTTTTGCCGCTAACCCGGATCGGCTGACTGATCCTGACCGGATCTACGCGGGTCAACGGCTATATATTCCGCGACCCGACGTGTGACTCTGTGGCCTTGGCAGAAAATCGACCACCCGTCGCGCTTGGCGGGTGGTTTTTTTGGCCAGAGCACCGGACGGAAAATTTGCAGGAATAAGCGGGACGGTATGAAGCTGGTCAAACGCAAGCCACTGCCGCTTACGGACCTTCGGGCCTCATTCGCCTTCAAATGCGCACAGCACATGAACCTTCATCCCCAGACTTTCCAACAGTGCGCGTCCGCCCAATGCGGGCAGATCGATCACGAACGCACAGCCAACGACTTCGGCACCCAGCCTTTCAAGTAGTTTCAGTCCGGCCTCTGCCGTGCCGCCCGTGGCCAGCAGATCGTCGATCACCAATACACGATCGCCCGGCTTGAGCGCATCATCGTGCACCTCCATCACCGCTTTACCGTATTCCAGCGTATACTCCTGGCTGAACGTCGCGCCGGGCAACTTACCCTGTTTGCGGATCGGTACGAAACCAACCGACAGCTGATGCGCAATGGCGCCGCCAAGGATAAAACCGCGCGCCTCCAACCCGACAACCTTATCGATGCGCATCCCCGCGTAAGGGTGCAACAATTGATCTATGGCAATACGAAATCCGCGGGCATCGGCAAATAACGTCGTCACATCGCGAAACATGATGCCTTTGGTAGGAAAATCGGGAATGTTGCGGATGTAATCTTTGACGTCTCTCGATGGTTTCATGGTGCGGACCTCTGGGATATAAACTGCGCGCCTGTTGTGATAACGTGATTGCACTGGGTGCGAAACCGCTGGCCAAAAAATAATTGCCCTGTCAATTTGTATTTGCCGGTGCCGCATCGCCCGGCCCTGCAAAATAGGATCTGCCCGTGAAAAATTCTCCGGAACACCAAGCGCCGCGCGACGCCATTGCCCGTGCCGGGGCCCTGCCGGTCATTGCTTATCCACCGGACACCCTGCCTCAACCTCCAATGGAAAAATATCGCATCGCGCGAAAGTCAGGGCAAAAAATTGACCAAACCGTCGCCCGCCCGCGTGAGGCGGCGACGTTCAAAGTTCCCGCTGGACATTTTTTCCGCATTACTTCGGTCGACGGTCCGCAAGTCGGGGATTTGAACCTGTGGAACGCGCATGATCTTTCCGAGCGATTTTACAGCGGTAAAACACGGGCGCTGCATGGCACACATCTGTCAGTGGGGGATCGCATGTGGTCGTCTTTTCCATACTTGCGTCCCATGGCGACGATTACATGCGACACGCTGGATTGGTACGGTTGGGACAAAGACGGTGGCGGATTGCACGACGTGATCGGCACGCGCTGTGATCCCTACACCAACCGGCTGCTTTCGGGTGCGGATTACCACCACTGCTGCCATTCCAATCTGATCCGCGCCATGACGTCGGCGACCGGCCTGTCGGTGGAACAGGTCGAGCCCTATATCCACGACGTGCTGAACGTATTCATGTGCACCGGATTTACACGTGACACGCACCAGTATTTCATGAAGGCCAGCCCGGTGCGCCCGGGCGATTATCTGGAATTTTTCGCCGAAATCGATCTACTGGGCGCGCTGTCGGCCTGTCCCGGCGGCGATTGCTCGGCCACCCATTCAGACGATATCACGCCGTGTTATCCTCTGCTCATAGAAATATTTAAACCCGATCCCGACACTTTGGCGTCGTGGCAACCCCCGTCGGTCAACGCCTATCGGCACGCCAAAGTCAGCGCCTGATGAAACCCTAAATCCGGTAGCGTTCTGAAATTCCGATAATCATCAGTTCAAGCGCCCACATGGCCAAACCAAATGCAACCAAACAAATCAACATATTGATCGCGTTATTGACAAATTTCTGGGTGAAGTTTTTTGCGGGACTAAATATCGCGATATCGGTGCGCAGCAGAAAGATCGCGCTCATATGGGCGAATAATGTTGCCGATAAAATCCAGTACAATATACCGAAAACCGGCTTTTCCGTGTCCAGCCACAGGAATCGGGTGATCCCGACGAACGAACCCCAGCGCACCAGATCAAATACGTCATGAGAGAACTGACGCAGGCTTTTGGCAATGGTCTCTTTAGTGCGGGTTTTTCTCATGTCAGAACGCGGCCTGCCACCGCGCCCAGTTTTTCGACCAGAGCCGGATCGCGGGTCTCGGGCGTTGTCATGACAGCGTATTCGAGCGCGCGGTCGCAGCCGTGTTGGCACAGGTCGCGCTTATCCCCCAGCAAATCCGCAACCCGCACGATCATCCCGCGCGCCCTGTCGGCATTGCCCATAAGCGTCTGAATGATCTGCGTCACGTCGACCTCACCGTGGTCGGGATGCCAGCTGTCGTAATCGGTGATCATGGCGACACTAGCGTAGCACAGCTCTGCCTCGCGCGCCAGTTTGGCCTCGGGCATGTTGGTCATGCCGATCACATCGGCACCCCAGCTGTCGCGGTACATCCGGCTTTCCGCCAAGGTTGAAAACTGCGGTCCCTCCATGGCCAGATAGGTGCCGCCGTTATGTACGGTAATCCCCTCGGCTTTGGCTGACTCTATGCAGGCTGCGCCAAGGCGCGGGCAGGTGGGGTGCGCGACAGACACATGCGCGACGCATCCCGTACCAAAGAAGGTTTTTTCGCGGTTCACCGTGCGGTCGATAAACTGGTCAACGATGACGAAATCGCCGGGCGCCATCTGTTCGCGCAGCGAGCCGCAGGCGGACACCGAAATCACATCGGTGACGCCGGAACGTTTCAAGGCGTCTATATTGGCGCGGTAATTTATGGTGGTTGGGCTGTATTTATGGCCGCGACCGTGACGCGGAAGGAACGCCATTTTGACACCGGAAAGCGTGCCAAAAAGGATGTCGTCGGACGGCTCACCCCAGGGCGTTTCCACGTGCCGCCATTCGGGGTTTTCCAACCCGTCGATATCGTAAATACCACTGCCGCCGATCACGCCGATCATGGTTTGCATGGGGGTCTCCCGTTTAATTTGGCAGCGCACAGTTGGTGCAAAATCGAAATGTCACCCAAATACCTGATAATAGGCCTTTCACGATTATTCCTACGCTGACTGCTCTTAGGTCAAATAAAAGTCGAAAATTATTAAGGTCTCTGTCAAAGAATGGATCCTTTTTGTTCCACTCACTGGCAAAATCCTGGGAAAGTATGGCGCTTGCATGTTTCCACTCGTGGCACTCGTAATTTTCCCTTAGAAAAGGAGTTAGTTGATCATTCAACATTTAGTGGCCTATTTGAGTTGGCCCCACAATAGAAAGCTAATATTTCCCATGCAAGCCAATTAAAAAAGGTGGGGGAGCGCGATACCGCAACAACCAAACGTAAGTCGGTCTATTTCTCACTCGGCCGCGTCAGTGGAAACACTTCGTTCACCACCGCGTAGTCTTTGTACCCCAGCCGCGCAATTGGGCGGTACGCCGTGACGTCAAAAATTCCGTCTTTGATAAATTCGTCCAGCATGTGGATGCCCTTGACCGAACCGATGATCATCACGCCGCCATTGGGCATTTCGATTTCACGCCACAGAGTACATTCCAAAACAGCCGGCGCGCCAACCACAAAGGGCGGGGCGACGGTCTTGCTTTCGCCCTTGGTCAGGCCCGCGCTTTCAAATTCATCGACCGCGCGCGCATAGGTGCCGCTGGAAACATTCATCGCTTCGCGCATGGCGAAAGACACGATATTGACGACAAACTCACCATTGGCGCGCACGTTGGCCAGCGTGTCCTTGACCTCGTCCATGATCACTTTGGTGCCGTTGGGGCAGAACATGACCATGGGAGGCACGTCAATAATGCCATTAAAAAAGGAAAATGGCGCCAGATTGGCCTGACCCGATCCATTGACCGTCGAAACCCACGCAATCGGCCGCGGCGACACGATGGCCTTAAACGGATTGTGCGGCAGGCCGTGGTTGTCAATGCCGGGGCGGTAAAACATCTGCATGTCCTTTTAGGCGTCGTATTTGCCCATTGCCTAGCCTCATGCTAGGGGAATTTCCAGAGCCATTAGACGGCCGCAAGACGATTGTGACGTGGGCGCAGTGCCACGGTTAAAGGGCTGAGTTCACGCATGTTTCAGGTAACGGTTGAAAATCCGGACGACGCTTTTGAAGTCGAGTATCTTTACGATCTGGCGTTCGCCCCGGGGCGCGAGGCGCTGAGTTCGTACCGCCTGCGCGAAGGTGTGGAACCGGTTTCTCATCTGTCACTTGTGGCGCGCGACGAAGTGGGTTCGCTGGCAGGCGCAATAAGGTTTTGGCCCGTGGCGATCGGCGCGCGGCGCGACGCCGCTTTGCTGCTGGGGCCGATTGCGGTGCACCCGACGCATCAGGGCGAAGGTCTGGGTGGCGGTTTGATCGGTCAAAGTCTGGAAAACGCCCGAGATCAGGGTTGGCAGCGTGTGGTCCTTGTGGGCGACGCACCTTATTACAGTCGCTTTGGCTTTGAACACCGGCCCGATATCCGGTTTTCGCCCCCTACCAATCCCGCTCGGGTCCTGTCACATGCGCTGATAGCGCGCGGCTTCACCGGGGTTTCGGGACTTGTCCAAAGTTGGAATCCGGCGGATAACTTGCGCCTTGAAGACAACGGAGTCAGGAGCACCCGATGAGCGACGCAATGAACTACCTTGTAAAGGCCCGCCCTGAAGCCATGGGCAGCTATTTCAAATTTCTCAAAGGCGCCGGTACGCACCTTGACCCTAAGACCCGCGATCTTATCTCGGTGATCACCAAGGTCGACGTGCAGACCGAAAACGGATTGAAACAGTATTTGTCGCGCGCACTGCGCGGAGGCTGCACCCCTAACGAGATTATTGACGCGCTGCTGATGGCCTTTCCTACGCTGGGGCTGGCCAAAATCATCTGGGCCGTTGATATCATTTTGGGCATGGAAATCGCGGACTTCGCCCCCGAAGCGCTGGAATCCAAAAGCGAATGGCACGATCTGGGATCGACTGACCGTTTCAAAGATGGTTCGACCACCTACGTCAAGAAAGAGTACCGCAGCGTGTTTGTGTTCCGCAGCGGTGATGATTTCAAAGTTTATGACAGCACTTGTCCTCATCAGGTGACCAATATACCTGAATTATCGATTTGCGAAAATCACCTGACCTGCCCAAAGCACCAATGGAAATTCGATCTTCAAACCGGTGAGTGCATCGAGAAAGGCACCCATCCGCTGAAATCCTTTGAAACGCGTGTTGAAGATGGTGTCGTGTTGGCGCGCTGGTAATCGGTATCGCTTGGACTACTTGAGGCCACCTTACACTGGCACTGCATTCCGGCGGTTCGCAGTTTCCGTCACTCACCGGTGCTTTAGCCATTCCTGCAAAGCGGGGCGCACGGATTGCGCGCCGGAAGCGCGGGCTTTGTCGATGGCAATTTTCGCGTCTGCCAGATTGGTTTTTCGCAAGATATGCTTGACTGGACCAATCGAGGCCGGACGCATCGACAGGCTGCGCAGGCCCATGGCCGCAAAACACAAGGCTTCCAGTGGCCGACCGGCGTCTTCACCGCAAAAACTTGCCTGCGTGCCCATGGCGTCGCAGCGTTTTGAAATTTGCTCGATAAACGACAAAAAACTGACGTTCAGGGTGTCGTAACGGCGACGCACGCGTTCGTTTTCGCGATCGGCGGCAAAGAAAAACTGTTTAAGATCATTGCCGCCGATCGAAATAAAGTCAGCCATTTCAAAGAATTGGTCCGGTGCAAAAGCCAGCGAAGGTGTCTCCAGCATCGCGCCTATTTGCAACGTCACCGGCACCGCGTGCCCCAAAGCGGATTCTTTTTCGACTTCGTCCAAAAGCTGCTGGCGCGCGTCTTTGAATTCTTCGAACTGCGCGATAAACGGAAACATGACCCTAAGCGCACGCCCGTTAGCGGCGCGCAACAGCGCCTGAATCTGCATGCGCATGATACCGGGCCGGTCAAGACCAAGACGGACAGCGCGCCAGCCCATGGCCGGATTGGGTTCGTCTTGACGTTTCATATAGGGCAGGATTTTGTCCGAGCCGATGTCCAGCGTGCGAAAGATTATGGGTTTGTCTTTGGCGCTGTCCATAATAACGCGGTACAACTGCGCGAGTTCGGCACGCTTGGGCATATTTTTGCGGATCAGAAACTGCAATTCGGTGCGAAAAAGCCCAACGCCATCGGCGCCTGAACTTTCCAGCGAAGGCAGATCAGCCATAAGGCCGGCATTCATTTGCAACGTGATAGTAACGCCGTCTTTTGTTATCGCGGGTTCATTGCGAATGGCGCGGTATTTTGTCTGCGCCTTGGTTTGCATGGCGATTTTGTCGCGAAACGCCTGTGCGACGCTGCTTTCCGGACGCAAATGCACAAGGCCCTTGTCGCCATCCACAAGAATGGCGTCACCGTTAAGGGCTTCACGGGTGATTTTCTCGGCGTGAATGACCAAAGGAATCGCCAGCGCGCGGGCGACAATGGTGGCATGCGAGCCGACCGAACCTTCTTCCAGCACGATTCCACGCAATTTCTTGCCGTATTCAAGCAATTCACCCGGGCCAATGTTCCGGGCAATCAGGATAGCGTTTTCAGGCCATTTATTGGCCTTCGGGTTGCCCTGACCGGTAAGCAGACGCAGCAAACGGTTGGTCAGATCGTCAAGATCGTGCAGGCGCTCGCGCAGATAGGCGTCCGCGACGCGGGCCATGCGTGCACGGGTGCTGGATTGTTCTTTCTCTACCGCAACTTCGGCAGCCAGACCGCTGGCAATGTCGGCCTGCATCCGTTTTACCCAGCCTTTGGAATTGGCGAACATGCGGTAGGCCTCCAGCACTTCGTGGTGCTCGTCGCCTGCCTGATCCTTTTGGCCCAGCAAAAGTTTGTCGACGTCGCCGCGCAGGGTTGCGACGGCCGTGTTCAGACGCTGAAGTTCCTTTTCGGGGTCGTCAGCAACCGGATTGGCAATGACGACTTGCGGATCGTGCAACAGGGCGTGGCCCTCGGCGGCGCCTTCCTGTCCGGTGCCACCGCGAAACAGAACCGATTGCTGGTGCGGTGCTGAAAGTGCCGCGCCTTCGCCAACGAACGCGCCCAGCTCGGTCATTTCGGCAATGACCATGGCCACGACCTCAAGCCCGTACACTTCGTCGTCCAGATATTCACGCTGTGATTTGCTTTGCACGACTAAAACGCCCAGCATTTCACCCAGTCTCTGGATGGGTACGCCGAGGAACGAACTGAATATTTCCTCGCCGGTTTCGGGCATATAGCGAAAGCCGCGGGTTTTGGGCGCATTGGATGCGTTGACCGCTGCTGCCTCTTTCGCAACACGACCCACCAGTCCCTCACCAATGCGCAGGCGGGTCTGGTGCACCGAGTCCGGATTAAGTCCCTCGGTGGCGCAAAGTTCCAAAGTTTCGGGGTCGCGCAACAAATAGATCGAACAGACTTCGCAGCCCATACTGTCGGCGATCAGGTGGGTGATGTTGTCCAGGCGCGCCTGACCCTGACCCTCGACGGCCAGCGCTTCGCGCAAGCGTTTGAGAAGATCGCGTGACTTTGTTCCGCCGTTTTGTGCCATAAGCTGCGCTGCCCTACGCTGCAGTATCCAAATCAAATACATCATGCAGGGCCTGGACCGCCAGTTCCATGTATTTTCGGTCCACAAGCACAGATACCTTGATTTCCGACGTAGTGATGACCTTGATATTGACGCCTTCGTCAGACAAGGCTTTGAACATCGTTGCCGCCACGCCGGTATGCGAACGCATGCCTATGCCGACTACGGATATTTTCGACACGTCTTTGTCGGCAATCATGCCGTGGAAATTGATTTCACCACTGTCTTTCGCCTTGTTCAACGCGGCCTGCGCCTTGGCGACCTGATCGACCGGACAGGAAAACGTCATATTGGTGCGTCCCTCGTCCGAAATGTTCTGCACGATCATGTCCACGTTGACACCCGCGTCGGCGAGCGGCACAAAAATTGCGGCGGCTATACCGGGTCGGTCGGCGACCGACACCAGCGTCATTTTGGCTTCGTCCTTGGAATAGGCGACACCCGAGACGACTTTGCTTTCCATAATTTCCTCCTCGTCACAGACCAGCGTGCCGGGTTGGTCTGAAAAACTTGATAGTACCTGCAGGCGCACCTTGTAGCGCATAGCCAACTCGACCGAACGGGTTTGCAGAACGTTGGCACCAAGCGACGCCAGTTCCAGCATTTCCTCGTACGAAATACGATCCAGTTTGCGCGCCCGGTCACAAAGCCGCGGGTCAGTGGTGTAGATTCCGTCCACGTCGGTGTAGATGTCGCAGCGCTCTGCGTTTAGCGCAGCAGCAAATGCAACGGCGGTGGTGTCCGATCCACCGCGCCCCAATGTGGTGATGCGGTTTTCATCGGAAATGCCTTGAAACCCCGCCACCACGGCGACTTTCATACCTTCAGCAAACTTGGCGCCCAGATTTTCCGTAGGGATTTCAGTTATACGCGCGGCACTGTGAGCCGACGTGGTGCGCAGCGGAATTTGCCACCCCTGCCAACTGCGCGCCGGTACGCCCATTTCGTCCAGAACCAGCGCCATGAGACCGGCGGTAATATTTTCGCCCGACGAAACCACGGCGTCATATTCGCGCGCATCAAACATAGATGACGTCTGCCCGACGAGCGAGACCAGCGCGTCGGTCTGTCCCGACATGGCTGACACAATCACCACGACTTCAAAACCCGCTTCTGTTTCGGCTTTGACGCGTCTGGCGGCGTGGCCGATACGCACCAGATCGGCCACAGATGTGCCGCCAAATTTCATTACGAGACGCGCCATGACTGTCTTTCGTGCGTAGCGGGTTGAATGGCGGCTTACTATGCGGCGGCAGACATCAGGGCAAGGCTTAGTATTGTTTACCTGCCAACGGATGTGCACGACGTATTTGACTCACCGCGCGTGTATTGGCCTGCGTCCCAGTGTTACCGGGTGTGAGCCACGCAATTCAGTTGGTGTTGCGCGCCCCCCACGGCAGGGGAACCACCGGAACACCGTCTTCCATCAATGCGCGGGCGTCTTCCGATTTTGCTTCACCGCGAATCGAACGTTCGGGCGCATCGCCCATATGGATGGCGCGCGCTTCGGCGGCGAAATTTTCGCCGACGTTTTCGGAATTGGATTCAACCTTTTCTTTGAACTCGCGCATCGCGATTTCGGCCTTCGACCCCGGCGCTGACAGCAACGAAACCGATTTTGTTGCAACGTCTTTGGGTGTTGCGACGGCGCGGGCCGTGCGCACGCGCGGGGTCATTGGTGCTTTTGTAACCGCGTCTGAGCCGCAAACCGAGCAGCTGATCAGACCCGCCTGACACAGCTTGTCAAACGCCGCAGACGATTGAAACCAGCTGTCAAAGCGGTGATCGTTGGCGCATTTCAATGTAAAACTGATCATCAGACGTACCCGTTTTGAAATCTTGGACTGAATAGTCCAAACCTATGTTAACACAATAAATAAACATTTATCACCCCGCAATTTATGGGGAAGCCGTGTAAAGCCCGCCAAAAGTTTTCAGAATCGTTTTCAGTTCGGGTTCCCGCACATTTTCTATCGCCTTTTGAAGATCGCACCACCGCAATTGGCGCTGGCCTTTCTCGGGGAAGTCCCGCTGCATCGCCTTGACGCGTATCGGGATCACGTAGGCCGCAGTACCTTTTTTTGCGCTGCGGTTTTTTTTGGACGTGTACGCAAATTTTCCCAAATGTCCCGGGTCGGCTTCGCCTATGACGCCGGCTTCTTCGAAGGCTTCGATCGCCGCTGTTTCCGACGCGGAATGGCCCTTGATCGGCCAGCCCTTGGGCAGGATCCAACGACCGGAACCGCGGCTTGTTATCAACAGTATTTGCAAGCTTTTGGTCAGAAATCTCGGTTTATAACACAAAGCCGCAATTTGTGTGCCACGCGGCCATTTTTCCGGCAGCGTGTCCAAAGGGTGCAGCATCAGATCGAACCGAACCCTGCTTTACTTGCTGGCCCGCCGGTCTCGACGCGACGACATGGGCTGGAAAGCCACCGATACGTGCGCCTCGCAATAGGGTTTGCCGACCTGAACAGGATGTCCACAAAACCAGAAATCGTCAGTTGCGGGGTCGCCGACCGGCCATTTGCACGTGCGTTCTGTCAGCTCCATCAGCGACAGGCGCTTGGCTGATTTTTCGATTTCACGGATATTAGCCAGCGCTTCGGCAGAAACTTCGTTGGCCGACGGCTGTGGCGGCAGCGGTTGTCCGGCACGAATAATAGGCTTGCGCGGTGGTAAGGCCACCGGCTGCACGATCGGTCCGGGTTCCCCGTGGGGAGGGCGCATGGGCTTGGCGGCCGGGGCGGCCTTGGGTTTGGCGGCCTCTTTGGCTGCGGATTTGGGCGCAGCAGTTTTCGCGGGTTCGCTGGCGCGGTTGGACAAGCCCAGCCGGTGGACCTTGCCAATGACGGCGTTGCGGGTGACGCCGCCAAGTTCCTTGGCGATCTGGCTGGCACTATGGCCTTCGCCCCACATTGTTTTTAGTGTTTCTACACGATCATCCGTCCAGGACATGAATGGCTCCAGCTTAAATATGCGATTGCGCGGTGGTTAAGGTAATTCCGTTTGGGAAACACGGCGTATTTCGGTTGTACAGTATTTTACCACTGTCAGGCGCGGTGACAAGGTGGATGGTCAAAATTATAAGACGGAGACCCGCCATAATTGACACCGGAGGCGCATTCGGGCAAGTCGGAGCCTTGTTTTAAGCGAAATACGGACAAAAAAGATGACCACTGCGGTAATGCCGACTTACGCGCGGGCACCGATGCGTTTTGTAAAAGGCGAAGGAAGTTGGCTGATCGAGCAAAACGGCGACCGCTTTCTTGATATTGGCGGTGGTATCGCCGTGAACGCGCTGGGTCATGCGGACCCCCGGTTGGTCCGGGTGTTGCGCGATCAGGCGGGGGAACTTTGGCACACTTCGAACCTTTATCATATTCCCAATCAGGAGAGTCTGGCCAATAAGCTGGTGGAGGCAACCTTTGCTGATACGGTATTTTTTACCAATTCCGGCACAGAAGCGATGGAATGCGCTGTCAAGACGGCGCGCAAATTCTTTGCCGCATCGGGGCAGGACAATCGCCACGAAATTATCACGTTTGACGCTGCTTTTCACGGGCGCTCTTTGGGCATGATTTCGGCGGCGGGCGGGGACAAGCTGGTTGACGGGTTCGGCCCGTTGCTCGGTGGATTCGTGCATGTGCCTTTCGGCGATCTGGAGGCGACAAAGGCCGCGATTGGGGCAAACACAGCCGCAATTCTGGTCGAGCCGGTACAGGGCGAAGGCGGGATTGTGCCCGCAGATGACGCATTCCTACAAGGGCTGCGGACGCTGTGCGATCAAAACGGGCTGTTGTTGATCTTGGATGAAATTCAATGCGGTATGGGACGCACCGGCAGGCTGTTCGCCCACGAATGGGCCGGTATTACCCCCGACATTATGGCTGTGGCCAAAGGTATCGGTGCGGGATTTCCGTTGGGGGCCTGTCTGGCAACGAAAAACGCCGCCACAGGTATGGTGGCGGGAACGCACGGGTCGACCTATGGCGGCAATCCCCTGGCCTGTGCCGTGGGATCTGCGGTTGTGGATATTATCGCGCAACCCGAATTTCTGGAAGCCGTGCGTCGTAAGGCCGGCTTTATGCGCCAGAAACTGGAAGGGCTGGCGGCGGCCCACCCGCGCGTGTTCAAAGAGGTGCGCGGATCGGGTTTGATGCTGGGCATCGAATGCGTCGTGCCCAACGTGGACGTGGTAAAAGCCGGTTACACCCACAGGGTGTTGACCGTGCCGGGGGGGCAAAACGTGGTGCGGCTGTTGCCACCGTTGACGATTTCCGAAGACGAATTGGCCGAGGCGGTGGCCCGATTGGACGCCGTGGCCGTGCAATTAGAGGCGGGATTGTGAAACATTTCCTGGATATCGCGAAAACCGACCAAAATGACCTGCGGACCATGCTGGATGGTGCGCTCGCCATGAAAGCCAAGCGCGCTGGAAAGCCCAGCGCGCAGACAGACGACGATGCGCCGCTGACAGGTTATATGGTGGCGCTGATCTTTGAAAAACCTTCAACGCGTACGCGGGTGTCGTTTGACGTGGGGGTGCGCCAAATGGGCGGGCAGTCCATGGTGCTTTCGGGCACAGATATGCAACTGGGGCACGGCGAATCAATCGCTGACACTGCGCGGGTTCTCAGTCGTTATGTGGATCTGATCATGATGCGCACCTTTGACGAAGCAGTGCTTTTGGAAATGGCGGAATTCGCAACCGTGCCGGTGATCAACGGTCTTACCGACCGCACACATCCCTGCCAGATCATGGCCGACATCATGACCTTTGAAGAACATCGCGGACCGATCAAGGGCCGCAAAGTCGTCTGGACCGGGGACGGCAACAACGTTTGTGCCTCGTGGATCGAAGCCGCCGGACAGTTCGGTTTTGATTTTACTTTTACCGGTCCCACGACGCTGGAACCTCATGGCGTGCTTTTGGGCGCCGCACGGCAGGGCGGTTCAGGATTGAATATCGAACGCGATCCGCACAGGGCCGTTGCCGGGGCCGATCTGGTGGTCACCGATACCTGGGTATCGATGCACGACAGCCAGTCGTCGCGCGAACGGCGGCACAATCAACTGCGGCCCTATCAGGTGAATACCGCATTGATGGCGGGTGCAAAACCCAATGCACTGTTCATGCACTGCCTGCCCGCCCATCGCGGTGAGGAAGTGACAAGCGAAGTCATGGACGGCCCCAATTCCGTGGTGTTCGACGAGGCCGAAAACCGCCTGCACGCACAAAAAGCCATCATGCGGTTCTGTCTGGGGCTGTGACGCCACCGAAAATTGGTTTCGGCGTGCAGAAGTGGACAACAAAAGATCAGGGAAAGTTTGATATCGGCGTCAATGCGCAACAGTATCACCGACCCCGCCGCCGCCACAGGCGATTTTGTTGACCGCATCGGATTCGCCGGTTATTTTCTGCCCGCATCAGACGCGTGATTCCCCGGACAGTTGTCCGACCGGACTTACGTGAACAGTCACGTGTTTTATTTTGCTCAGGAGCCAAATTCATGCCGACAATTACGATCACCGCGTTCAAATACAATAGCAATTTCTTTCTTAAGGGATTTTTTGATTCCTCTGGAAACCTGGTCGCAAATGCCACGTCTGCGTCTTCGACGCAGGTTGTATTGTCCAATTCGGCGAACAACTGGACGGTCACCGTTGACGGGTCTGGCTTTACCTATGACTCCTCGGGCAATCCAACGGGTGGCACAATAACGCGTATGACATTCAAAAACGGAGCCGGCGACGTTGTCGCTGTGGTTGACGTCAATTGGGGCGCGGTTGATCTCTTCGACGCCCTGACTGCGATAGCAACGGGTGATTTCAGCTTGCTTAATGCGCTCGTTGCCGGAAACAACTTTGTCATCGACGGAACCAGTTCAACGAAAGGCGTTGATTTTGGCGGCGGCAAGTTGAACGACGTATTTAAGGGCAGCGATTTCAACGACCTGTTCGCAGGTTTGGGCGGCAATGACCGGATGGCCGGCGGCAAAGGCAACGACCAAATGGTTGGCGGCAGAGGCAACGACAAAATGCTTGGCGGCAGCGGCAAAGACCTTTTGTCGGGCGACAAAGGCAACGACAAGATGTTTGGCGGTGGCGGCAAAGACCAAATGGTCGGTGGCAAGGGCCGTGACCTCATGAAAGGTGGCGGTGGAGATGATTTCATTATGGGCGGCAAAGGCAACGATAAGATGGGTGGCGGCGGCGGCAGCGACACTTTCTTTTTTCAGAACGGCGACGGCAATGACACTATCAAAGATTTCGCTTTTGGAGTGGATAATATTGCTTTGCAGGGTGTCACCGCGATCACCGATTTCAACGATCTTTCAAACAACCACATGGCGCAGGTCGGGGCAGACGTTGTCATCACGTACGGTGCCAACTCGATTACGCTGGAAAACGTAAACCTGGGCGACCTGAGCGCGAGTGACTTTATTTTTTAGGACGCGCCCGCCAGAAGTGCAGCGTTACCGCCTGCCGCGGTAGTGTCGACACAGATGTGACGTTCGATGTGAAAACCACCCGATTGGTCGAGACTCGTGATCAGAGGCACGATCGGCCCCGGGCGGGCCGCGAGCGCTTTTCTGACGTTACCGGCGTTTGGGCCAAAACATGCCACCGTGTCAAAACCTGTCAGCGTGGTCAGTGCCTGCGGCGCAAGCACACCATCAACCCTGCCACCGACGGCAACCGTCAGCGCAGTGCAGCCTGCCTGACGGGCATGATCCGCCTGCGACCGCGCCAGTTCCAACGTCGGACCAAGGCACAGGATCCTGCCACGCGGCACTGTTGACAGTCGGTTGGATTCGCCGGTGGGGCCGGGCATTTCCTGCGGCGCAACCACGGTCGGGACGCTGGAATTTTCAAGCGCCGCCAACGCCTTTTCCACGATTTCCGGATCGACGGATTCGTTTGGGTGCACAGGTGCATCCGGTTCAGTCAAAACGGGGTTGCGTACCAGCCGACGCAGGTAATTGGGACCCCCCGCCTTGGGGCCGGTGCCGGACAAGCCCTCGCCGCCAAAGGGTTGCGACCCGACAACAGCGCCGATCTGGTCGCGGTTGACGTAGATGTTGCCGACATTCAGACGATCGACGCAATGTTGGACGCGCCCTTCGATACGCGTGTGCAGCCCGAACGTCAGCCCAAAACCGCTGGCGTTAATGGCGTCCAGAACAGCGTTAAAATCGCCTGATTTGAACGTGGCGACGTGCAGAACGGGACCAAATATTTCTTCCTGCAAATCGGCGATCCCATCAATGCGGATCAGCGCAGGGGACACAAAATGACCCTTTGACGGCGTGGCGCCGTGCTTGATAAGCCGCCCTTCATCACGGGCCACGCCAATATGTGCCAGAATTTTCTGCCGCGAAGCCGCGTCGATCACCGGCCCAACGTCGGTCGACACTGCCCAAGGATCGCCGAGGGCCAGCTCATCCATCGCACCCGTTAGCATATTCAGAAAATCCGGTGCTATATCCTCCTGTAAATAAAGAACGCGCAACGCCGAGCACCGCTGTCCGGCGCTTTGAAAGGCACTGGCAAGGATGTCGCGAATAGCGGCTTCAAACAGCGCGGTACTGTCAACGATCATGGCGTTCAGACCGCCGGTTTCCGCGATCAGCGGTGCATCAGGGGCGAGATTTTCGGCCATGGTGCGGTTGATAGTCTGAGCCGTTGGCAGCGAGCCGGTAAAGCACATTCCGTCAATGTGCGCATCGGTCGAAAGTGCCGTACCCACGACTGCGCCTTTGCCCGGCAGAAATTGCAACGTTGCGCGTGGCACGCCCGCGCGCAGCAGCAGCTTAATGGCATGCGCAGCGATCAGTGGCGTGGATTCGGCCGGTTTGGCGATGACCGCGTTTCCGGCGGCCAGGGCGCCGACAATTTGGCCCGTAAAGATGGCCAGAGGAAAATTCCATGGTGATATACAGGCGATGGTGCCGCGTGGCGGCTGGTGCATTTCAAGTGCCTGATTTGCATAATATCGTATAAAATCAATGGCTTCGCGCAGTTCGCCTTCGGCGTCGTTCAGGGTTTTACCAGCCTCGCGACAGGCCAGTGCATAAAACGCGCCAAAATCATTCTGAAACAGATCAGCGGCGGCGTTCAGGATTTTCGCGCGATTTTGCGGTGGGACTTTCCATATCCGTGCTGCACCAAGAGCGGTTTGAACATCCATTGGCGTGGCGTGACGCACCCGCCCGACGCAATCGCCCGGATCCGCCGGATTGGTCACGTTGAACATTTTGCCTTTTGCAACCTCGCCCGCAACAACCGGCTCTGCAGTGAACGCCGCAGAGCGATACTGGCTCCGTGCGGCTTCGATTTCTGCCAGATCGGTGACGCTGGTCAAATCAAATCCCTGCGAATTGTGTCTTGTTTTTCCAAACAGCGCTGCGGGGCGTGCGATACGCGGGTTTGCGGAATTTCCACCGGCCTTTAGCCGCTTCAACACCGGCGCAAAAGGATCAGTGGCCACTTCTTCTGCCGGAATATCGTGATCAACGATCTGGTTCACGAACGAGCTGTTGGCACCGTTTTCCAGCAGGCGACGCACCAGATAGGCCAGCAGATCGCGATGCGCGCCAACCGGCGCGTAGATGCGGCAACGGGTGTTGTGGGCTTTGCGTACGATCTCGTGCAGGGCTTCGCCCATGCCATGCAGGCGCTGGAACTCAAAGACGGTGGAGTCGCCTGCCATTGCCAAGATGGCCGTGACGGTGTGGGCGTTGTGGGTGGCAAACTGCGGATAAATTCGGTCGGTCATGCCCAGCAATTTGCGCGCGCAGGCCATGTACGACACGTCGGTGGCATCTTTGCGGGTAAACACCGGAAAGCCGCTCAGACCCAGCGTTTGGGCCCGTTTGATTTCGGTGTCCCAATAGGCACCTTTGACCAGCCGGACCATGATTTTGCGATCCAGTTTGTCGGCCAATGAATAGAGCCAATCGAGCACAAAAGGCGCGCGCTGACCGTAAGCTTGGACCACAACGCCAAATCCATCCCAATTGGCCAGTGCGGCGTCCGACAGGATGGCCTTTATCACGTCAAGCGACAGGTCCAGACGATCGGATTCCTCGGCGTCGATATTGAAACCCATACCTGCGGATTTGGCCAGAAGCGCCAGAGATTTTGCACGCGGCACCAGTTCATCCATCACGCGGGCGTGCTGGGCCATCTCATAGCGTGGATGCAACGCCGACAGTTTGACCGAAATGCCCGGGTTGGCCCGAATGTCGTCGTTTTGGACGTGGCGGGCCAGTTGCGAAATGGCGTCGCTATAGGCCAGATGATAACGACGCGCATCCGCCTCGGTGCGCGCGGCCTCACCCAGCATGTCATAAGAATAAGTGTAGCCTCTGGCGTGAAAATGCCCGGCCCGCGTGGCCGCCTCGTCGATGGTTTGCCCCAGCACAAACTGTCGCCCCATTTCGCGCATAGCACGCCCCGTGGCGCTGCGGATCACCGGTTCGCCAAGGCGTTTTATGGCGTGGCGCAATGTGCCGGCCAGACCAGGTTGGCGGTCATCCAGCACTTTTCCCGTAAGCATCAAAGCCCAGGTTGACGCGTTGACCAGCGATGAGGCCGAGAGACCCAGATGCGTGCCCCAGTTCGACGGCGCGATTTTGTCCTCGATCAGCGCGTCAATCGTGTCGGCGTCAGGCACGCGCAGCAACGCCTCGGCAAGGCACATCAACGCGATGCCCTCGTCGGTGGACAGGCCGTATTCCGACAAAAAGACTTCCATCAACCCGGCTGTGGCGTCGGATCGGATGCTGTTGATCAGCGTCGCGGCGTCGGTCGAGATTTTTCGGCGTGCCGGCGGCGTGAGATTGGCCGTTTTCAAAAGCGCGTGCAGGCAGGTTGATTCATCCGCCAGCGTGGCGTTGCGAAGCGAATTCCGGAGTTCGTCAAGCTTGGTCGTGCGCATGGATCGGGCCTTCACGATGAGTCTGCAATGACTTTATATCAGCCATCGAATGGGCGATACGTCTTTAGATTGCAACATTTCAGAGATTTTGCCTATATTAGTATCATTATGTAGTCATAAGGTGGGGTGGTATGTCAGGTCATAGTCTGGATCGAATTGATCAGGAAATACTTCGTGTTCTGGGCCGCGACGGGCGAATCCGAATTACCGATCTGGCGCAGGAGATCGGATTGTCCAAAACGCCGTGTCAGCTGCGCGTGCGACGATTGGAATCTGAGGGCTATATCACCGGGTATCGCGCTCTGTTGAACCCGATCAAACTGGGGCTTGATCACATTGCCTTTGTCGAGGTGAAACTGACGGACACCAAATCCAAGGCGCTGGAAGCTTTCAATCGCGGGGTCATGAAAATTCCCGAGGTCGAGCAATGCCACATGATCGCCGGCGGGTTTGATTATTTGCTCAAGGTAAGGACCACAGACATGCGCGCCTACCGCCGCGTGATGGGTGAACAGATATCGGCGTTGCCTTATGTTTCGAACACCTCGACGTTCGTGGCGATGGACGCGGTGAAAGAGGGTGTTTTACAAGCGCCGAATAGGCTTGAAAAGTAGCGGATATAATGGCTTTGATGGCGCGATACTAAACGGGACTGTGCCATGACACGCCGCGCGAAAAACATTCTGTTCATCATGTATGACCAATTGCGCTGGGACTATTTGGGCTGCGCGGGCCATCCCTATCTGAAGACCCCGAACATGGACCGTCTGGCAATGCGCGGGGTGCGGTTCTCGCGTGCGTATGTGCAGTCGCCGATATGCGGCTCGTCTCGCATGTCGACCTATACGGGGCGTTACGTGCGCAGCCACGGGTCGACCGGCAACAACGTGCCATTGAAAGTCGGCGAAATGACCATGGGTGACCACCTGCGCGCGCGCGGCATGTCGTGCCATCTGGTGGGCAAAACCCATATGGTTGCCGACGCCGACGGCATGGCGCGCCTTGGGCTGGCGCCGGACAGCGTGATCGGCGCGCGTCTGTCGGAATGCGGGTTCGATGTATTCGAGCGCGACGACGGGCTGGCAGGGCGCGGGCCGGACGGGTCGTACGACGAAAATTCGGCGCGGGCGTATAACGATTATCTGCGCGCCAAGGGCTACGAAAGCGAAAATCCGTGGCACGATTTTGCCAACGCGGCCGTCGATGCCACCGGCGACATCCTGTCCGGGTGGTTTTACAAAAATGCCCGAAAGGCGGCAAATATCGCCGAAGACGACAGCGAAACCCCGTATATGACCCGGCGCGGCATTGCGTTCATGACGGAGGCAGGCGATGCGCCGTGGTGTTGCCACCTGTCTTACATCAAGCCGCACTGGCCTTATATCGTCCCTGCGCCTTACAACGATATGTACGGTCCCAATCAGGTGCAGGCACCGGAGCGCAGCGACGACGAGCGGGTAAACGCCCATCCCGTGTTGGATGCGTTGATGAACAATCCGCTCGGGCGCGCGTTTTCGCGTGACGATGTGCGCGCCGAGGTCATACCGGCCTATATGGGGCTGGTCCGGCAATGCGACGATCAACTGGGCGTACTGCTGGACTGGATGGAAAAATCCGGTCGGATAAAAGACACCATGATCATTCTGACATCGGATCACGGCGATTATCTGGGCGATCACTGGATGGGCGACAAAATGTTTTTCCACGATGCATCGGTAAAGGTGCCGCTGATCATTTTTGATCCATCTGCGGCGGCGGAGTCCACGCGTGGGGCTGTGGTTGACGAACTGGTTGAAAGTCTGGATCTGGCGGCGACATTTACCGATGTGGTGGGCGGCGACGTGCCCGACCATATTCTTGAGGGCCGTTCGTTGTTGCCGTTTTTGCACGGAAAAGCGGTTGGGACGTGGCGCGATTGCGTGATTTCTGAATTCGATTTTTCCACGTCGTCCATGGCGGAAAAACTGGGTCTAGGCGTGCGCGAAGCGGTGATGTTCATGGTGGCGGATAAAGAATGGAAACTGATCCATTTCGAGGCCGGTTTGCGCCCGATCCTGTTTGATCTGGGTGCTGACCCCGGCGAGTTGGTCGATCTGGGCGGTAGCGCCGCTCACGCTGAGGTTATTGCGCGCATGTATGACAAGCTGTTTTCCTGGGCGCGCCGCAGCAGACAGAACACAACAGTGACGGCGGCGCAATTGCTTGAAATGCGGACGTCTGCCGATCGGCGCGGGATCGTCATGGGTATTTTTGACGAAAGCGAGATCGACGCGGAATTGACGGCCGCCTATCGCGGCAAAGCCGGTCGAAGGCCCACGGCGTGACCATGCTCAAGTCCCTTGCGGGGCTTGAGCCTGAAAAGAGAAATGCGCGCCGCGCGGGGAGTATTTTTGCAAAAATGAAGCGTTACAAGGGTGTTTTCAGCCCAAGTATTTTGCGCGCTTGTTGGCACGTGGCGACCGGGCGGTGGTATTTTTCGCAAAGATCGACAGCGCGCGTCACCAACGCGGCGTTGGACGGGGCCGGTGTGTTGCGGTCAAGGCGGATGTTGTCTTCAAGCCCTGTCCGCGTGTGGCCGCCAGCGGCGATTGACCATTCGTTGAGCTTGATCTGTCCCTGCGCCACGCCGGCGCCACACCACGTGGCGTTTGGGGCAAGGCGGGACAGTGTGGCGACATAAAAGTCGAAAACCGCCTTATCAACGGGCATGGCATTTTGCACCCCCATTACGAACTGGACGTGTAGCGGTGCTTTGAGACGACCGTCTTGCTGCATCCTGACGGCCTGAAATATATGGCTGAGATCGAAGGCTTCGATTTCGGGCTTGATGTCCCGGGCCAGCATTTCGGCAGCCAGCCAATCGACCAGATCGGGTGGGTTTTCGTAGACCCGTGTCGGGAAGTTATTCGATCCCACGCTCAGTGACGCCATGTCCGGGCGTAGTGGCAGCATACCGCCGCGCGCCTGGCCCGCGCCTGAACGCCCGCCAGTTGACAGTTGGATGATCATGCCGGGGCAATGGTGCCGCAGCCCGTCCATCAGGGCCGCAAATCTGTCGGGGTCGGAACTGGGGGTTTCGTCGTCGTTGCGCACGTGACAGTGGGCAATGCTGGCACCGGCTTCAAACGCGGCGTGGGTGCTCTCTATTTGTTCGGTTACCGTTGTGGGCACCGCCGGATTATGCGCCTTGGTAGGGACCGATCCGGTGATTGCAACGCAGATGATGCAGGGCGTTTCAGACATGGCCGCTGGTTTTCATGAATTCCATCAGTAATTCGGCATAGGCTTGGGGGGCCTCGACGCAGGGGAGGTGCCCGACCCCGCGCATAAGTTTGAATATGGATCCCGGCACCAGTTCTGTCGTTTCGCGGACGAGATCAGGCGGAGTGCTGTCGTCTTCGGCCCCCGCAATTCCCAGGGTCGGCAGCGTCAGACGGGCAGTGCTGTCAAACAGATCGGTGCCCGAAATAGCAGCACAGCACCCGGTGTAGCCTTCAACGCTCGTGCGGCTCAGCATGTTGCGCCATGCAGCCAGCTCGGCCTTTCTGTTGTTGTGAAAATAATACGAGAACCACCTGGTCAACGTGCCCCGCTGAATCGCATCAACGCCGCCGTGGTGCACGCGGCCGATCCGTTTGTCCCACATCTGTGTCGTACCGATTTTGGCGCCGGTGTTTGACAGCACCATTGCGCGGACCAGATCGGGGCGTTCGGCTGCCACGCCCTGTGCGATCATCCCGCCGATGGATAGTCCGACGAACAGGCTGTTTTTGACGTCGAGCGCATCCAGAAGCGCCGCAGCGTCGCCCACCAGATCGCCCATGAAATAAGGTGCGTCCGGCGCATCCGACAACCCGTGACCGCGTTTGTCATAGCGGATGATGCGCAGGGTCTTTGGCAAATGCGCGATCACGCCGTTCCACAGGCGATAATCCGTACCCAGCGAATTGGCGAAAATCACCGCAGGGCCGGTTGGGTCGCCCTCATCTGCGTAGTGCATAGTGACCCTGTTGACAGTAATCATCTGCATTGGTGGTGTCCTCAAATTTGGGCGAAGTGTCGGGTAAAGTCGCCGCAGGCGCAAGGCTGCGGATTCTAAATTAATGCGTTCCGCTTAGATGGCCGTGCTGGATATCATAGTCTACGGCCACGGCATATTCAGGGTCGTCGTCCATATCGACGATCAATTGTCCTGCGTTGGTCAGCAGCCGGTGACAGTCGTGGGTCAGGTGACGCAACTGCAGGCGTTTTCCGGCGGCGGTGTAGGCAGCCGCCACGGCGTCGATGGCCTGTAGCGCCGACTGATCCACAATGCGCGATCCCATGAAATCCAGTATTACGTGATCGGGGTCCTTTTTAGGATCGAACAGGTCCCGAAACCCCGTGGCCGAACCAAAGAAAAGCGGCCCTTCGATTTCGTACACACGCGCGCCTTGCTGTGTCATTGAGGGCCGCGCTTTTGCTTCAATTCGTGACGCAGCGTTCCACGCATAGACCAGCGCTGAGACAATGACGCCCACCACAACAGCGGTTGCCAAATCCTCGGCGACGGTCACGCCGGTGACCAGCAGAATGACAAAGGCATCGGCACGGGGAATAATGCGCAGGATACGAATGCTTTGCCATGCAAATGTACCAATCACCACCATGAACATCACACCGACCAAAGCGGCCAGCGGGATCAGCTCGATGAACGGCGCTGCGAACAGTATAAAGCTAAGCAAAAACAGCGCCGCAGCGATCCCCGACAGCCGCGAGCGACCGCCGGATTTTACGTTGATCATCGATTGGCCGATCATGGCGCAACCGCCCATACCACCAAAAAAACCTGTAACCGTGTTGGCGAGACCCTGCGCAACGCATTCTTTGGATGCTCCGCCCTTTTTGTTAGTCATTTCGCCAACCAGATTGAGCGTCAGCAGGCTTTCGATCAGGCCAATCGCGGCCAGCAGAACGGCATAGGGCAAAATGATGCGCAGGCTGTCCGGCGACAATGGGATCGACGGGATGGCAAATGTCGGCAGCCCCCCCGCCAGCGTAGCAAGGTCGCCGACGCGCGGTACCGGCAAATCAAAAGCAATGACCAGCGCAGCCACCGAAGCGATGGCGGCCAATGGCGCAGGGACGGCTTTGGTGAATTTTGGTATTACCCAGATCAGCGCCATGGTGCCAAGCACCAACGCAAGGGTAATCCACAGCGGCAGGCCAGTCATCCAGACATGGTGGCCATCCTCAGCCGGAACGCGAAACTGTTCCAGCTGTGCCAAAAAAATAACGATCGCCAACCCGTTGACAAATCCCAGCATGACCGGGTGCGGCACCATGCGGATGAACTTACCCAGTTTGAACAAACCCGCAGCGATCTGGATCAATCCCATCAGCACCACGGTGGCAAACAGGTATTGCACACCGTACTGTGCCACCAGCGACACCATTACTACCGCCAGTGCGCCGGTTGCGCCCGAAATCATACCCGGGCGTCCGCCAAAGACCGCAGTGATCAACCCGACGATAAAGGCCGCGTAAAGACCCACCAGCGGGGCGACTCCGGCGACGAAAGCAAATGCAACCGCCTCTGGAACCAACGCCAGCGACACCGTCAGGCCTGCCAGTATTTCAATACGTACCCGATCCAACGTCAGGTCGCCGCGTGCAGCGGGGACACGAAGGCGCGATGACAGGTCAGCTAAGGTGGTCAGGCGTTTCACAACACGATGCTTTCAGGTTATTCCCTGCGCTGTTCCATATCCGAAGCTACGTTGACCGCCAGAGGGTGCTGTGTCGCAGCCCGCTGCGAATAGATTTGCAATCCCAGCCGGTTGAAGCCAACGTAGCCAAAGCAAAAAATGGAGGCGTTTATGAAAGCAGCGGTCTGTCACGAGTTCGGCCAACCCTTGGTCGTCGAGGAGGTTGAATTGCGCGCGCCGGAATTCGGCGAAGTGCAGGTCGACGTAAAAGCCTGTGCGATTTGCCATTCCGATATTGCTTACATGGAGGGATCGTTCGGCGGCTCATTGCCTGCGGTCTACGGGCACGAGGCAGCGGGCATTGTCACGGCTTTGGGCACGGGCACGTCCGGTTATAACCTCGGTGATCCTGTATTGGTGACCCTGATCCGCGCGTGCGGGCATTGCGCCAGCTGCGCCGATGCCGCACCGACAACCTGCGAAACCGTGCACGACCGCACCAGGGGCCCGCTGTCGACATCTGGAGGCGGGTTGCTCGAGCAGGGTTTGTCTGCCGGGGCATTTGCGCAGCGCGTGGTGGTTGACCAAAGCCAGATTGCCCGCATTCCGGCGGATATAGCCATGGAAGCGGCCTGTTTGTTGTCCTGTGGCGTAATCACCGGATTTGGTGCAGTCAGCAACACCGCCAAAATGAATCCCGGGTCGAGTGTCGTCGTGCTTGGCGCGGGCGGCGTGGGGCTGAACGCTATTCAGGGTGCGGTGGTTTGTGGCGCTTCCAAGATAATTGCTGTTGATATGACTGAGGAAAAACTAGACACGGCACTGGAATTTGGTGCTACCCACGGCGTTCTTGTTACCAGCGATAAACCGCATAAACAGGTCAAGTCGCTGACCGGCGGACGCGGCGCCGATTATGTTTTTGTCACGGTAGGCGCAAGCCAGGCTTACGACGGGGCGGCCAAATACCTGGCGCGACGCGGCTCTGTTGTCGCTGTAGGTATGCCGCCAATGGGCGTGAAATCCAGCTATTCGCCCCTGTTGCTGGCCGATGCCGGTCAATCCATTTTGGGGTCAAAAATGGGTGGTACGGTTCTCAAACGCGATATTCCCTACCTGATCGACCTTTACGCGCAGGGACGTTTGAAACTGGATGAACTGGTGACGCGGCGTTACAGATTAGACGAGATCAACGACGCAATTGCGGATACCAAGGCCGGAAACGCCCGGCGCAACGTTATCGTTTTCGATTGACGTTGCGGTCGATCATAAATGCAGGCTTTTACGCGGATTCAACTATAACTAAGTACCTGTCATGTTCAAAAAACTGCCCGTCCTTTTTCTGCTGATCACCGTGATGCTTGACAGCATGGGCATCGGCATCATTATGCCGGTCATGCCCGATCTGATTATTGATCTGGGTGGCGGGACGCTAAGCAAAGCCGCGACCTGGGGCGGGGCCATGGCGGCGACTTTTGCCGTGATGCAGTTTCTGTTTGGCCCAATTGTTGGCAATCTTTCTGACCGGTATGGTCGGCGTCCGGTGATACTGGTCTCGTTGGCGGTCATGTCGCTTGATTACGTCATCATGGGGATCGCCGGGTCGATCTGGTTGCTGGTTGTTGGGCGGATCATCGGTGGGATGACTTCGGCGACGCAGTCGACCGCGAACGCCTATATGGCCGACATTTCCAATCCCGATGAAAAGGCGCAGAATTTTGGACTGATCGGCGCGGCCTTTGGCGTTGGGTTTATCCTTGGCCCGCTGGTGGGCGGCTTGCTGAGCGAGTTCGGCCCACGCGCACCGTTTTTCTTTGCTGCGGCTCTGGCCGCCGCCAATACCGTGTTTGGCTATTTTGTACTGTCCGAAACCGTCACCGACGCCATTCGGCGCCCGTTTGAATGGGCGCGCGCCAATCCGTTTGGTGCTTTCAGGCACATCGGCAAACTGCCCGGTGTGACACGCATTCTTTTGGTGTTTTTCTTCTATAACATTGCGTTTTTCGTCTACCCGTCGGTCTGGGCCTATTACACGCAGGAACGGTTTGGCTGGGAACCTTCGATGGTCGGCATTTCGCTGGCCGTATTCGGGGCGTCGATGGCCATCGTGCAGGGCGGCCTGATCCGCGTGATCATTCCACGTATCGGCGAACATTTCACAGTTGTGACTGGATTTGCGATTACCGTTGTGGCCTTCGGCATTTATGCCTCTGCCACACAGGGCTGGATGATTTTCGCGTTGGCACCACTTACGTCGCTGGGAGTCATCGCTGGTCCGGCGCTTCAGGGGATCATGTCGCGTGTGGCGTCTGATGATCAACAGGGTGAATTGCAGGGGGTGCTGACGTCTGTCTCTGCGGTCAGCGTGGTCATCAGCCCGCTGTTGATGACCAATATCTTCGGCTTTTTCACCCGCGATACCGCGCCGATTTATTTCCCCGGTGCACCGTTCGTTTTGTCAGCGGTGCTGGTGGCCGTTTCGCTGGTCATTTTCATGGGGCGCAAGCGGCTCTACACGTACGCACCCGCCGAATAAAGCGCACTCCGAAAAGTGGGCACCGGTTTTCGGAATAAATTGCGCGCAAGATCAAATGGATAGAGCCGCTCCGCTGATTCAGATAAAAAGGATGCGGCTCTGGCGACGTGCTTCATCTTTGAACAAATACTCCCGCGCGGCGCGCAAATTACTTTTGCAACCCAACAAAAAAGGCCCGCCGTGTCCAGCGGGCCTGACTGTTTGTCTTGCGAACGCCTTAGTTGGGCAATTCGCTTTCAATGCCTTCGACGTAAAAAGACATGCCTGCCAGCGTGCCATCGTCCGCTGTTTCGCCCTCTTTAAGCCAGACAGAGCCGTCTTGTTTGTTGATGGGTCCGGTGAAGGAATGCATGGAGCCGTCAGCCAAAGCATCAACAATCGCCTGCGCTGACGCACGCACATCCGCCGGAATTTTATCGGAAAACGCGCCGATACCCGTCATGCCCGGTCCGATACCATCCCAGGTGTCAGTGCTGACCCACGTGCCGTCCAGAACTGCCTTGACCCGTGAAATATAGTAGGGGTCCCAGTCGTCGATGATTGAAGAAAGGCGGGCATTGGGGCCAAACTGCATCATGTCGGATGCCTGACCAAAGGCGTAGATGCCTTTTTCTTCGGCAATCGTCATGGCAGCGGGGCTGTCCGTGTGCTGCATGATCACGTCGGCACCCTGTTCGATCAAGGCGTTGGCCGCGTCAGCCTCTTTGCCGGGATCAAACCATGTGAACACCCAGATGACTTTCATCTTCACGTCGGGATTAACGGCTTTGGCAGCCAGATAGGCGGCGTTGATACCGCGCACAACTTCAGGAATCGGGAACGAAGCGATATACCCGATCACACCGGTTTTGGACATGTGTCCGGCGATGTGGCCAATTACCGTGCGGCCTTCGTAAAAACGGGCCGAATAAGTCGACACGTTATCTGCGCGTTTGTATCCCGTGGCGTGTTCGAATTTCACGTCGGGAAATTTTTTGGCGACGTTGATCGTCGGGTCCATGTAGCCAAAAGAAGTGGTAAAGATCAGCTTAGCGCCGCCAAGTGCCATTTGCGTCATGACCCGCTCGGCATCCGCGCCTTCGGGTACACTTTCGACATAAGATGTTTCCACGGCGTCGCCAAATTCCGCTTCTATGGCTTTGCGACCCAGATCGTGCTGGTACGTCCAGCCCAGGTCACCAACTGGTCCCACGTAAACAAAGCCGACTTTCAGCGGCTCCGACGTGGCAGCGCCAGCGCCCAGACCGATTGCAAGCGCAGCGCCCGCCATCAGTGTTTTGAACAGGTTCATTGTTATTCTCCCTTTGTTGGTTTGGCCGTGTGACCGGCCGGTTTAAACTATACGCCTTTAATGCGAGGCGTGGAACACACGACCCAGTGAGGCCGGTGCATTGATGCTGGCGCGTTTGCGGTCAGCGGACATAATTACCAATACCAGAATGGTAACCACATATGGAGTCATCGACAAATAGGCGACAGGGATCGAAATACCGATGGCCTGCAGGTTAAGCTGCATGATGGTGATGCCGCCAAACAGATAGGCGCCAAACAGAACGCGCCACGGCTTCCAACTGGCAAACACCACCAGCGCCAGTGCGATCCAGCCTGATCCGGCCGTCATCCCCTCGGTCCATTGCGGAACGCGGATCATCGAGATGTAGGCACCTCCCAGACCGGCACAGGCACCGCCGAACATGATGGCCAGCAGGCGGATGCGCACGACCTTGTAACCCAGCGCGTGCGCAGCGTCGTGGCTTTCACCGACCGCGCGCAGAACCAGTCCGCCGCGGGTGTATTTCAGAAAATACCACACAGCAAATACCAGAATAAGCGATATATACACGATGAAATCATGCCTGAACAAAATGCCGCCGATATAGGGAATATCCGCAAGAAAATCGACTTCCAGACGCGGGAAACGCGGGGGTTTGATACCTGTGTAACTGTGGCCAAGCAAAGCCGAAAACCCCAGACCAAAAAGCGTCAGCGCCAGACCGGTGGCCACCTGATTGGACAATAATATCTGCGTCAAAATTCCGAAAATAAGGGCTATCAACGCGCCGCCGACGATGGCCGCAGCCATTCCGATCCACGGGGATCCCGTAGTCACGGCAGCGATAAATCCAAACACCGCACCGCTGATCATCATGCCCTCGACACCCAGGTTCAGCACTCCGGACTTTTCCACCACCAATTCGCCAATCGCGGCCAGCAGCAAAGGTGTTGCAGCGACCATCAGGCTGACGATCAGGGCAACGGGGTTCAGTGACGAGAAATCCATCAGCCGGTCTCCTTTCTGACCCAGCGGATCCGGTAAGAGGATAAAACGTCAAGCGCGAGCAGGAAAAAAAGCAACATGCCCTGAAAAACGGTTATGGATGCCGCCGGTACGCCCAGACGGAACTGCACGGTCTCGCCGCCAATATAAGTGATGGCCATGACGATCCCGGCCAAAAAGATTCCCACGGGGTGCAAACGGCCGAGAAACGCGACGATAATTGCTGTAAAGCCATAGCCCACCGGGAAGTTTGTCGTCAATTTTCCGGCAGGTCCGGTGACCTCGAACAGACCGGCAAGACCTGCAAGCGCCCCGGAAATGCCCAGACACACGGCGATAATGACATTGGGATTCACGCCCGCAAAACGGGCAGCGCGCGGGCTTTCGCCCGTCAGTTTGATCTGAAAGCCAAGACGGTGACGCGTCAACAGGATGTAAGCGACGATTACCGTGGTAAACATCAGCATGACGCCCCAGTGGATACCTGTGCCCGCGAAAATCTCGCCGTTCGTAGTCCCGGGCAAGTCCTGAAAACTACGCGACTCCGGAAAGCCGCGCCCATCGGGATTGCGCAAGGGTCCCGTTACCATACCGCCAAGGAAATTGGTCGCCACGTAAACCAGCATCAGCGACACCAGAATTTCATTGGCATTAAATTTGATTTTGAGCAGGGCAGGGATCATCGCCCACAAAAATCCGCCCAACGCGCCGACAATAGCCATCAGCGGCAGCACCCAGACTGAATCCAGAGGATATACCGCCAGTCCCACCGAGCCACCGGCAATGGCGCCCATGATAAACTGTCCCTCAGCACCGATATTCCAGATGCCGGCGCGAAATCCCAGCGACAGGCCCAGCGCAATCAGGATCAGCGGCCCACCTTTGATCAACAACTGCCCGCGCGTGTAAGGCTGCAAAAGCGGATCGAGAAATATCAGGCGAATGGCTTCAACCGGGTCTTTGCCCAGAAACGCAAACAAAAAGCCACCTGCGATCATCGTCGCAATAACGGCCAGAACCGGCGTGAGCGCTGTCCAAAGCGCCGATTCTTGTGGACGTGTTTCAAGCTGAAACATGATTGGCCTCCATTCCGCCCATCATCAGGCCAATGTCATCAACGCTAAGCGATATAGTATCCTGAGGTTCAGATAATCGGCCCTCGTTGAGAACTGCAAAACGGTCGGATATTTCCAAAAGTTCGTCCAGATCCTGCGAAATGATGACCAGGGCAGAGCCTCCTTCCGCCAGATCGAGCAGTGCCTGCCGGATGTCGGCAGCCGCCGAGGCGTCAACGCCCCAGGTCGGCTGGTTCACTACCAGAACGCGCGGTTTTTGCATGATCTCACGACCGATGACAAATTTCTGCAAGTTGCCGCCCGATAACGACCGCGCCGCGTTCCTGACGCTTGGCGTACGCACGTCAAATTCCTCAACGATGGCGGACGCGAAATAACTGGCGGCGCTCCAGTTCAGGAAACCGCCTTTGGACAGTTTTTGACGCCACTCGCCTGTCAGCAGGGCGTTTTCCGTCAGAGACATTGCCGGTGCGGCGGCATGCCCAAGGCGTTCCTCTGGGGCGGTTAATACGCCGATTTCGCGCCTTTCGTTGGGTCCGAAATCGCCGATTTCGATATCGTCAACGGTGATCTGCGCTTTTTTGGTAGTGGCTTCGCCGCTAAGCGCTGCCAGAAATTCATCCTGTCCGTTTCCGGCCACGCCGCCAATGCCCAGAATCTCGCCCGAGTGGACCGAAAGCGAAATATCACGCAATGATGTGCCGAACTGTTGCTTTGTCGGTACGTCAAGATTGGTAATATTGAGGACTCTTTCACCCTTGTTCTCGGATTTGCGCGTGGGCGTGTGCAGGGTGCTGCCGACCATCATTTCCGCCAAATCACGTGCCGACACCTTTGAGGGCGTGCTGGTGCCCACCACCTTGCCCATGCGCAGAATCGTCGCGTGATCGCATAGGGTTCGAATTTCCTCAAGCTTATGGGAAATATACAAAATTGCCGTGCCCTGCGCCGATAATTTGCGCAAGGTTTCGAACAGAATATCGACCTCCTGAGGGGTCAATACCGACGTGGGTTCATCCATTATCAGCAATTTGGGATTTTGTAGCAGACACCGGATGATTTCCACGCGCTGGCGTTCTCCCACCGACAGGTCCCCGATGATCCTGTTGGGGTCAAGCGGCAATTTGTAAGCAGTGGAAACGTCGGTTATTTGCTTTGCCAACGCGCGCTGCGGTGGGGCGTTTTCCATGCCCAGTGCGATGTTTTCGGCTACGGTCAAAGCCTCGAACAGCGAAAAATGCTGAAATACCATGGCCACGCCCGAAGCGCGGGCTTCGCGCGGCTCACCGGGTTGAAAGCTTTTGCCACGAAACTTCATTGTGCCGTGATCCGGGCGCACCAGACCGTAGATCATTTTGACCAGCGTCGATTTCCCGGCCCCATTTTCGCCCAACAACGCGTGAACTTCGCCTTCTTTGACGTCAAAGCTGACGTCATCGTTGGCGACCACCCCGGGGTAGGCTTTGGTCAGCCCGGCAATCTGGAGCAAAACAGTCACGTAGCAGTTTCCTTTTTGCTTTGGCGGGTAACCGCAGAGCCAGAAAAGGCGCGGGAATCGCGCGCGTCGTTAAGCATTAACCGAGCGGCGACCCCAACTGCAATGGCGGCGGGCGATTTCCCAATCTCGGGTGTGCCGATAGGGCAGGTGATCGTACTGATTTTTGCCGGTGTATGGCCCAGTGCCGCAAGACGTTTGCGAAAGCGTGCCCATTTTGTTTTAGAGCCGATGAGACCGACGCCAGACGTCGGATGCAAAAGCAAACGATGGCACAGTTCCAGATCAAGCGCGTGGGAATAGGTCACAATGAGGTGCCGCGCATTTGGCGGCGCGAAAGACACAATATCGCCGATATTCGGGGCGTGCACGACATCGACGTTGGGCGAAACATCCAAAGGAAAGCGATCCGCCGCCGTGTCGATCCACGTAATTGTATAAGGCAGGGCATTAAATACATCGACCAATGCGCGGCCCACATGGCCGGCACCAAATATCCAAAGCGGCGCTTCATCGCAAACCAGCGGTTCGACCAGCCAGCCGTCAATCCTTTGCAATTCAACTTGGTTGCCCGTTGCTCGTGCGGTGGTCAGAACGCGTTCCACGCCCAGCGGGCGCGCCGTGGCAATGTCCTGATCGCTATTCAAAGGGCGGGCAAACACACCGTGTTTTTCCGTCTCGGCCGCCGTGGATTTGAGCGACGAAGCTTCAAAACATTCGGTCAACAGGGTGACACTACCACCACAACATTGTCCGAGCTCCGGACCCAATGCTTTGGTCTTGTGCGATCTCTTCCAAACGCCGTCGTGTTTTAGCATTTCACGGGCTTGTACGGTTGCGTCAAATTCCAGTTGCCCGCCGCCGATGGTTCCGTCCTGACCTGTGGACCACACCAGCATTGCGGTGCCGGGTGCGCGCGGTGCCGAGCCATTGGTCGCGGTCACAACGATACGCGCCACACGGTGGTGTGCTGCGACGGCAGTTTTCAACGCTTGCAAATCAAAGCTCATTGGGCGGCACTTTCGCGCTGGCGCTGAACCGCCATGAGAACCGTTTCCGCGGTGGCAGGTGCATTAAGGTGCGGATAGTTGTCGCCGTCCCCGCAGGCAGCGATCGCGTCAGATAACGCCATCAGAGCCGAAATGCCCAATATCAGCGGTGGCTCGCCCACGGCTTTGGAACGGTAGATGGTTTTTTCGACGTTTCTGCCCTGGTCCCACAGGGCGACATTGAAAATCGCGGGGCGGTCCCAAACCGCCGGAATTTTATAGGTCGATGGCGCGTGCGTGGTCAGGCGTCCCCTGTCGTTCCATACCAGTTCTTCGGTGGTCAGCCAGCCCGCGCCTTGCACGAAGCCGCCTTCGATCTGGCCAATGTCTATGGCCGGGTTCAACGATTCGCCCACATCGTGCAGAATGTCGCAGCGCAAAATACGGTTTTCACCGGTCAACGTGTCGATGACGACCTCGGTCACCGCCGCGCCGTAGGCGAAATAATAGAATGGCCGCCCGCGTCCCTTGAGGCGGTCCCACTCGACGTCGGGGGTGGCGTAAAATCCGGTTGAAGACAGCGAAATACGGTTTTGGTAGGCGGACGCGGCGACCTGCGCAAAGGCCAACGTTGTGCCGTCAACGTCCACAACGCCGTCGCCAAACGAGATTTTCTCGGCGACCACGCGGTACTGATCGCACAACATGCGTGTCAGTCTTGCCTTGATGATCTCGCAGGCGGCCTTGACCGCCATTCCGTTTAGATCAGATCCGGACGAGGCTGCCGTCGCCGATGTATTGGGCACTTTGGCGGTATCGGTGGCCGTGATCTTGACCGCCGACAGCGGCTGGCCAAACACCGTTGCCGCCACTTGCGCGACTTTGGTGAACAGCCCCTGACCCATTTCGGTGCCGCCGTGATTAAGGTGGATCGAGCCGTCGGAATAAACGTGCACCAGCGCCCCGGCCTGATTAAGAAAGGTCAGCGTGAATGAAATCCCGAACTTGACCGGCACCATGGCAAGCCCGCGTTTCAGGACCGGACTTTTGGCGTTCCATGCAGCGATGTCTGTCCGGCGTTTTGCGTAGTCGCAGCTTTGTAGCAATTCGGCGGCGATCTGGTCGCTGACGCTGTCGGTGACCGGCATGTGGTACTGGGTGGTTTGTTTTTTGCTTTGGCTAAAATTTGCGTAGAAATTGATCTGCCGCACGTCGGCTGCATCGCGCTTCAGATGGAAAGCGATGTGATCGATCACCCGCTCGATTCCGACGATGCCCTGCGGCCCGCCAAAGCCGCGAAACGCCGTGTTGGACACGGTGTTGGTTTTCAACCGGTGCGATAAGATGCGCGCGTGCGGCAGAAAATAGGCATTGTCCGCGTGCAACATGGCGCGGTCAGCAATGGCCAGCGACAGATCCTGCGCCCAGCCGCAGCGAGCGAACTGTTCAAAAATCACGCCCGCGATTTTGCCCTGATCGTCAAAGCCAACGTCGTATTTTATCCGAAACTCGTGGCGTTTGCCTGTGACAACCATATCGTCGTCGCGGTCGTAGCGCATTTTGCACGGCCTGCCGGTCAGAAAACTGGTGACGGCGCAAGCCACCGCCAGTGAATTTCCCTGACTTTCCTTGCCGCCAAAACCGCCGCCCATACGGCGGGTTTCGACCCGCACCGCGTGCAGCGGTAAATTCAGCGCCTCGGCCACTTTGTGCTGAATTTCGCTGGGGTGTTGCGTTGAGGCGTGCACCAGCATATCGCCACCTTCTTGCGGCAGGGTCAGGGCAGCCATGCCTTCAAGGTAGAAATGTTCCTGCCCGCCAATGTCGATCTGGCCGCTCAAACGGTGCGCTGCGTCGGCAATCGGTTTTTCGGGCGCACCTTTGACGAATTCAAGCGGGTCTTCCAGCGTGTTATTGGCGGCAATCGCCTCGTCCATCGTAATCACTGCGGGCTTTTCGTCGTAAGCGATTTTGGCCAGCCGCGCGGCCTTGCGTGCCGCCAGGTGGCTGGTGGCCACCACGATGAACAGCGGTTGGCCCAAAAAATGTATGGCATTATCCGTGAGCATCGGTTCGTCATGTACCGAGGGCGATACATCGTTGGCACCGGGGAGGTCGGCCACAGTGATAACGCGCACCACGTCCTGTGCTTTGACTACCGGATCGAGGTCAATCGATACAACGTTGCCACATGCGATCTCTGACAGACCAAAAGCCAAGTGCAACGTATTTCCGGGCGTCGGAATATCGTCCACATAGCGCGCGGCACCGGTGACGTGCAGCTCCGCTGCGTCGTGGGCTGTGGCCTGACCGACGCTCATGCGCTTACCCCGTGAACCCGCGTCAATGCTTTGGGCATCTGATGTTCGGTAAAGCACCGCAGCAACAGGTTTTGAGCCACCGCCAGCCGATAGTCGCTTGACGCGCGCATATCCGACAAGGGGCTGAAATCGTCGCCAAATTTGGTCAGCGCGGCTGAAATCGTGTCTTGAGTCCACGGCTTACCCAAAAGTGCCGCTTCGACCGCAGTCGCGCGTTTGGGGGTGGCGGCCATCCCGCCAAATGCAATGCGCGCGGCGCTGACTAAGCCCGCCTCGACCACGATATTGAAACACCCCAGCAAAGCCGAAATATCCTGATCGAAGCGCTTGGAGATTTTATAGCATTTCAGCGTGTCGCGCTGCCGGGGAATGGTGATCGCTTCGACAAATTCTCCTGCCTGAATGTCCTGTTTGCCGTAACTGACAAAAAAATCTTCAAGCGCAATTTCGCGGGTCTTTTTACCTTTGCGCAGGTGCAACCTTGCGCCAAGCGCGATCAATGCCGGCGGACCGTCGCCGATGGGGGAGCCGTTGGCAATATTGCCGCCGATGGTCGCCGCGTTGCGGACCTGCAGCGATCCGTAACGTTTTAACATAATAGCAAAATCGGGGTGGTGATTCTGCATGAGGGCTTTGAATACTGTTAGGGACACGGCGGCCCCAACGCGGATTTCGGTGTCGCCGACGGTGACGTCGCGCAGCTCTGGTATGAAAGTCAAAAACGCCGTTTGCGGCAGGTCTTTAAGCTGTTTGGTGACCCAAAGTCCGATGTCGGTCGCACCTCCGACAAGTGTTGCATCGGGATTTTCGACGTACCATTTGGCGAATGCGTCCAGTGACCGGTGAATAACCCCGCCTTTGACGTTCTGTGTGGATTCCCGGCGCAGCGACTTGAGCGCGGCAATGTCTGAGGCGCTCCATGGCGGTGCGGTTTTGCCCCTGGCGGCCTCTGCCGCACGGATAATGGGCGCGTAGCCCGTACACCGGCACAGGTTTCCGGCAAGTGCCTCGTCAAAATCAGAATTGCCGCTTTCGTTCGCAGCGACCAGCGACATCACGAAACCCGGCGTACAAAAACCGCACTGGCTGGCGTGGTGGGTGATCATCGCCTGTTGCACCGCGTGCAGCGCGCCGTTTTCGTCGCGCAACCCTTCAACCGTGCGCACGGCTTTGCCCTGAAGTTGTGGCAAGAACAAAATGCAGGCATTCTGCGCCTCGTGGGTCGCGCCGGACTCTGACAGCGACGATACCATTACGGTGCAGGCCCCGCAGTCGCCTTCATTGCAGCCTTCTTTTGTGCCGACGGCACCGCGCTGTTCGCGCATCCAATCAAGCAGCGTGTCGGTGGATTTGAAGCCGCGCAGACGCATGGCCTGACCATTGAACAGAAATTCGACCGCGTCCATTATGCGCCCCAAGTCACTAAGTGACCGCAAGCCTGCGCTGATACGCGTTCGGTCTCTTCGTTCAGAAGAAACTCGATTTTCATAACTGAAAACCCGCCGCCTTCTCTACATTCAGCCTATGTGCGCGATTGCCCGATGCGACGTAAAACAAGCGCGCAGCCGTCTAACGTTCAGACAGGAGAACAGGAAAATAGGATTCGGGCAAGCAATTTGTTAACTGCCGCGATATGTTGAGTATCCAAAGGGCGATAGCAGAAGCGGCACATGGTAATGGCTGTTGTCACTCAGACCAAACCGCAGCGGGATCAGATCAAGAAACTTGGGGCGCGGCAGGTTCGCTGCGGTTTTTTCCAAATACGCACCGGCGTGAAATATCAGTTCGTATTCGCCAAACACAAATGCCTCGCCTTCCAGCAGAGGACCGTCGACCCGTCCGTCTTCGTTGGTTGTCACGTCGGCCAGTTTTTCGGGACGCGGTGCCAAACGAAATAGCTCGATTCGCAAATCCCTGGCCGGATGACCGGTAGCCGTGTCCAACACATGTGTCGTTAGTTTTCCCATCTTTACCCCTTCGCCAAGCGATCAAACAGTCTCGTTGAATTGATTGCAAGGCAATGTTGCCGCAATCAATGGCTTTCGCGCGCAGGCCCGGTGGTTTAGTTGTTTCGTCATGACCGGCAGTCCCCGATTCATCCATCTTCGTGTTCACACCGAGTACTCGCTGCTTGAGGGCGCGGTGCGGTTGGATTCACTTGCGGAATTGTGCACGGCGTCAAAAATGCCGGCCGTCGCCGTCACCGACACCAACAATATGTACGCAGCACTGGAATTTTCAACCAAGGCCGCCGATGCAGGCCTGCAACCAATCATCGGCTGTCAGATCGACGTGCAAACGACACGCGACGACGGTTCGTTTCGTTGTGCACCGTTGGTGTTGCTGGCCCAAAACGAGGACGGTTACGCCAATCTGATGAAGCTGAATGCTTTGTTGTTTTTACGGGACGATAATCAGCCGGTTCATGTGACATTGGACGAACTGCAGAACCACAATGCCGGTCTTATTTGTTTGAGCGGCGGGGCTGGTGGTCCGGTTGGCCGGTTGCTGCTGGATCGTCAGACGGCACGCGCGCGTGATACCATGCAGCAGCTTGGCGAAATATATGACAATCGGTTGTATGTGGAACTGCAGCGCCATCCTGACGGCGCGGGCGGCACCACGCCCGCACAGAACGCAACCGAGCCGGCGTTTATCGCAATGGCGTACGACTTGAAGCTGCCCTTGGTGGCGACGAACGACGTCTATTTCCCTCACACAGACATGTACGCCGCGCACGATGCGTTGATCTGCATCGCCGAAGGCGCATATGTCGACCAGCAGGAACCGCGCCGACACCTGACGCCGCAGCATTATTTCAAAAGCGCGGGTGATATGGCCGCACTGTTTGCCGATCTGCCCGAAGCGGTTGAAAATACGGTTGAAATTGCAAGACGCTGCGCGTTCAAAGTCGCCCGCCGTGCGCCACTTCTGCCAAAATTTGCCGCCGACGAGGTCCAGACGCTGCGCCGTCAGGCGGCGGCGGGGCTGAAGCAAAGACTGGCAAAGATACCGCAGGCGGCGTCGGTCGAAATATATGAAAAACGACTGGAATTTGAACTTGGTATCATCGAAAGCATGGGCTTTCCCGGCTATTTTCTGATCGTCGCCGATTTCATCAAATGGGCCAAGGATCAGGGCATTCCGGTGGGGCCGGGCCGTGGTTCGGGGGCGGGGTCGCTGGTGGCCTATGCGCTGACGATCACCGATCTTGATCCGCTGCGGTATTCGCTTTTGTTCGAACGTTTCCTCAACCCCGAGCGCATATCGATCCCGGACTTTGACATTGATTTCTGCATGGACCGCCGCGAAGAGGTCATTACCTACGTGCAGGACAAATACGGAGCCGACCGCGTCGCACAAATCATCACCTTTGGCGCGCTCTTGTCCAAGGCCGCCGTGCGCGACGTGGGACGGGTGCTGCAAATGCCCTATGGGCAGGTGGACCGCCTGTCCAAGTTGATCCCGGTCGAAGGCGTCAAGCCGGTTTCGATTGAAAAAGCACTGGCCGACGAGCCACGCCTGCGCGAACAAGCCAAATCCGAAGAGGTGGTCGCACGAATGCTTGATTACGCGGGGCAGCTTGAAGGACTATTGCGCAACGCCTCGACCCACGCCGCCGGGATCGTCATTGGTGATCGTCCGCTCAACGAGCTGGTACCGCTTTACCGCGACCCGCGTTCCGATATGGCCGCAACACAGTTCAACATGAAATGGGTCGAGCAGGCCGGGCTGGTGAAATACGATTTTCTGGGCCTCAAAACCCTGACGGTCATTCAAAATGCCATCGACTTGCTGAAACTGCGCGGCGTGAACGTCGATATCGCTGCTATTCCGCTGGATGATCCGGGGACATATACGCTTTATACCAGTGCCAAAACGGTGGCCGTGTTTCAGGTGGAAAGCAGCGGCATGATGGACGCGCTGCGCCAGATGAAACCAACCTGTATCGAGGACATTGTGGCGCTGGTGGCGCTGTACCGCCCGGGGCCGATGGAAAATATCCCCAAGTTTTGCAAGGTCAAGAACGGGCTGGAGGACCGCGAGATGCTGCACCCTTCGGTCGATCACATTCTGGACGAGACCCAGGGTATAATCGTCTATCAGGAACAGGTGATGCAGATCGCGCAGGAAATGGCGGGCTACAGCCTTGGCGGGGCCGATATGCTGCGCCGCGCCATGGGCAAGAAAATCCAAAGCGCCATGGACGCCGAGCGCCCGAAATTTGTGAAAGGTGCCGCTGCGCGCGGTGTGGATGGCGACAAAGCCAACGAGGTGTTTGATCTGTTGGCAAAATTCGCCAACTACGGGTTTAACAAGTCCCACGCCGCGGCCTATGGCGTGGTATCCTATCAAACTGCTTGGCTGAAGGCCAACTATCCCGTTGAATTCATGGCGGCGGTGATGAATTGCGATTTGCACCTGACCGATAAATTGAACGTGTATATTCAAGAAGTTAAGCGTCTTGACATTCCGCTGATTCCGCCCTGTGTCAACCGCTCGCAGGCGCGGTTCAGCGTGCTGGACGGCCAGATTGTTTATGCACTGGGTGGCTTGAAAAACGTCGGCGTCGAAGCCATGAAACTGATCACCGGGGCGCGCGGCGACGCGATTTTCCGCGATCTGTTTGAATTTGCCCGCCGCGTTGACCTGAAACGCGTCGGCAAACGCCCCATGGAAATGCTGGCCCGCGCCGGTGCGTTTGATCAGCTCGACCGCAACCGCGCGCGCGTTCTGGCCAATGTCGACGCATTGGTGGCCTATTCGGCGGCGACCCACGATGACCGCAACTCCAGTCAACGAGGATTGTTCGGTGACGCCGGTGAGGAATTACCCGCACCCAGAATGACCGAACGCGAGGATTGGCTGCCGTCGGAACTTTTGGGTCAGGAACATCAGGCCGTGGGTTTTTATTTGTCGGGGCATCCTCTGGACGACTACCTTGGACCGCTGAAACGCAAAAATGTGCTGATGTTGGCGGAAGTGACGAAAAAGGCCGTGGGCCAACGCGTGGCCGTCAAAATGGCGGGGTCGGTGGCAGCCCGTCAGGAGCGAAAATCCGCTCGCGGAAATCGTTTCGCATTTGTACAACTGTCTGATCCCACAGGGCTTTACGAAGTCACCGTGTTTGCGGACACGCTGGAGCAACACCGCGACCTGCTGGAACCGGGGTGCAACGTGGTTCTTGCAGTCGAGGCCAACATGGAGGGTGATCAGCTCAAACTTTTGGCGCGGTCGGTGCAACTGATCGATGGTGCCGTGGCCGACGCTGCGGCCATGGGGTTGCGGGTGTTCGTGAACGAGGACCGCGTGATTTCTTCGGTGGCCAAAGTGTTGAACAATGCCAGCAAAGACGCACCAAAAAGATCCAAAGGGCCGGTCAACCTGCTACTGATGCATCCCGAATTACCGGGTGAGGTAGAAATTGACCTGGGCGCGGATTTTGCCGTGACGCCGCAGGTGAAAGGCGCGCTCAAAAGCCTGCCGGGGGTTGTGGTGGTGGAGGAGTTTTAGGGGCGCTTTGCCGCGCGGCGACGCTTGAACGCCAGCCAGACTAACAGCGGCAACCAGGACGCAAAGGTAACCGTGGTCATCGCAACAATGGCGCGACCTCCATCGTTATCCGGTAAATCGCCCGTCCGTCTGGTGGTGCCGACGTCGGCATATCCCGGCAGAAAAATCGAATACCCGTCGTGCAATTCTACATAATATCCCTGCAGGTCCATCCACACGGCCATAAATATCAGCAGCATCGCCACAATAAACGTGCGGACCGGATAAGTGTAATGAACGGTCCACCCCAGCACAGCTCCAAGGCCGAAGGCCGTGAACACAAGATCGCGGTCGTCCGAGCGCACAACAAGCAATTCTGTCCAGCGTGCGGCGCTGTCAGCGCTGCCACCTTGCCACAAAAATAGCACCACAAAAAACACAAGCATAAACAGTGTAACAGCGGCCTGAAAAACGCCGCGCCAATGGCCGGTCAGCAGGATCGCGCGACCGGTCGCCCAGAACAGCACCGCCAATCCGCCAAGAACAGCAGGAAACATCCAGATCCACGACAGGGGTCTGGCGCCGATCCAACCCGGCAAGAATTGCGCCGGCAAAGCAACGGCCAAACCGGCGAGAAAAGCCCTGAACATAAAGTGTTTGGCCCGGTTCTGACCGGCAGCGTCGATCGTGTCAAAAAACCAAAATGCACCGGATGGGGGCAGGGGCGGTAAGAATGCAAAGGCGCGTTTTTTTACCAATGCGGCGGCACCTGCTCGGTCAGCGGGGCGCTTTCACCACCGTCGACGTCTTCGCGCGCGGCGCGTTCCAGCAACATGTGCAACCGCCGTGTCAGGGTCTCGATTTCGCCCGCCTGCGAGGCAATAACCGCACTGAGTTCGTCAATGGTGTTGGCCATGTGCGTGGATTGGATTTCAAGCTCGGTCAGGCGTGTATTGGTATCTGTCATGGGGTCAGGTTACGCGCTCGTGGCCAAAATCACCACACCAACTTGCCCCGAAATGGTGCATGGGTTAGGAGGGCGCCAACGTGGTGATTTGACAAGTGAAATCCGACTATGGCGAGAAACAGAAAACCCAAAACAATGCGCCCCCGCGCCGTCACGCCACGCGGTTTTCGCGATTATTTTGGTGCCGGGGTGGCGGCGCGCAACGCGATGCTGGGCAAAATTGCCGGCGTTTATCACCGCTATGGGTTTGATCCGCTTGAAACCGCTGCCGTGGAAACAGTGGAGGCTTTGGGCAAGTTTCTGCCCGATGTCGAACGCCCGAATGAAGGCGTGTTCGCGTGGGAAGAAGACGGCGACTGGCTGGCGCTGCGCTACGATCTGACAGCGCCTTTGGCGCGGGTTTACGCCCAGCACCGTAATGATTTGCCCAGCCCGTACCGGCGCTACGCCATGGGGCCGGTCTGGCGTAATGAAAAGCCGGGACCGGGGCGGTTTCGGCAGTTTTATCAATGCGATGCGGATACCGTCGGCACATCATCCATGGCAGCGGACGCCGAGATATGCGCGATGCTTTGCGACACGCTGGAAGCTGTGGGGATTGCGCGCGGCGATTACGTGATCCGGTTGAATAACCGGAAAGTGCTGAACGGTGTGATGGAGGTCATCGGTGTGCATGATCCCGATGCGCCCGAAAAATTCGCCAGTGAACGCGGCATTGTCCTGCGTGCGATTGATAAACTTGACCGTCTTGGTGTGGCTGGCGTGCGCGCGCTGCTGGGCGAGGGACGCAAGGACGACAGCGGCGATTTTACCGATGGTGCCAATCTGACGGACGCGCAGGCCGATATTGTTGTTGGCTTTATCGAGGCAAAACGCGCTGACGCCTCGTCGACCTGCGCGCGACTGGGCGAACTGGTACAAGGCTCTGATACGGGTTTTCAGGGTGTGGCGGAATTGCAGGAAATAGCTGCTCTGCTGCATGCCCAAGGCTACGGCCCCGACCGCATTGAAATCGACCCCTCGGTCGTGCGCGGTCTTGGCTATTATACCGGTCCGGTTTACGAGGCCGAATTGACGTTTGAAATCACCGACGACAAGGGGCGGGCGCGCAGTTTCGGCAGCGTTGCCGGTGGCGGGCGCTATGACGATCTGGTGAAGCGCTTTACCGGTCAGGCGGTTCCGGCCACGGGTATTTCGATCGGCGTTGACCGTCTGCTGGCAGCATTAGAGGCCAAAAGCGGCGGGACGTCCACCGCGCCCGGTCCGGTGGTTGTCACCGTGATGGAAAAGACCCGCATGAGCGATTATCAGGCGATGGTGGCCGAGTTGCGCCAGTCCGGCATCCGCGCCGAGGTTTATCTTGGCAACCCAAAGAATTTTGGTAACCAGTTAAAATATGCGGATCAGCGTGCCGCACCCGTGGCGGTGATCGAGGGCGAGGATGAACGCGCGCGCGGGGTCGTGCAGATCAAGGACCTGGCGCTGGGCGCGCGGCTGGCGGCCGACATGACCACCAACGAGGAATGGAAATCGCAACCGGCGCAGATCGAAATTGCGCGCGGCGATCTGGTGGCGCAGGTCAAAGCGATGATCGCGCGGGCGGAAGTCTAGGCGATGCACAGCGGGCGTCTCAGCCGGATCAGGGCCGAAGCCCAACTATTGGCAGAAGCGTTTGCCAACGCGGGCGCGGTACCGGTCGAGACTCTGGCGTTGCAACCCGCAGATATTTTTCTTGATCTCTACGGCGAAGACATACGCGCGCGGGCTTATATGACCCATGATCCGCAGTCCGGCGAACAGATGATGCGGCCCGATTTTACCGTGCCCGTGGTGCAGATGCATATGGACGGGCGGGCGCAGGGCGGGCGCTATACCTACAGCGGCCCCGTATGGCGCAAACAGGATGCCGTTTTGGCGCGCGCCAGCGAAACCCTGCAGGTCGGGTTTGAGCTGTTTGACGAAGTTGACGCTGCGACCGCGGACGCCGAAGTTTTTGCATTGTTCAGCGATATTCTGGCGCCGTTGAATTTGCGGGCGTCCACGGGCGACATGGGGATTGTACGCGCTGCGATCGCGGGATTGTCGACGCTGGAGGTGCGAAAATCCGCGCTGATGCGGCACCTGTGGCGACCTGCACGGTTTCGCCAGCTGCTGGAGCGTTTTGGTGGTCAGGTTCCCGTGCCGGCCGGGCGGGCGGCGTTGCTGGACACATCGTTTTCGGCGACTGCGCAGGCGTTGCAGGACTCTGCGCTGCAAATCGGATTGCGCGATGACAGTGAAATATTGGCGCGCATCGAGACGTTGCATAGCGACGCGGACGCGGCACCGCTGTCAAAAGAAGAGGTGCGGTTGCTTGAAGATATTTTGGCGATTGAGGATGATGCGCCTGTTGCATTGTCCATGTTGCGCGAAATTTCGGGACACCTGCATGCGATCACACCTGCGGTTGATCTTATGGAACGCCGATTGGAGGCGCTCACCGCGCGCGGCGTCGCCGTTGACGGCCTGTGGTTCGAAGGGTCCTACGGGCGTACGACGCTGGAATATTACGACGGGTTTGTCTTCGGGTTTTACGCCGCAGACCATCCTGAACTTGCGGTCGTGGCCAGCGGCGGGCGCTACGATGCCTTGACAGCTGGGTTGGGGCAGGGGCGTGCCATTCCAGCGGTTGGCGGTGTGATCCGGCCCGAATTTGTTCTCGCGGTGCGGGAGAGCGGATCGTGACGATAAAACTTGGCATTCCTTCCAAAGGCCGTTTGCACGACGAAACGCTGGCGTGGTTTGCCGCGCGGGGCGTGTCGCTGTCGCGCGCCGGGTCGGTCCGCGAATACGCGGGGCGCGTTGCCGGTGCCAACGGCGTGGAACTGGTGCTTTTGTCGGCCGGAGAAATTCCACAGGAACTGGCAAGCGGGCGGATTCATTTGGGCGTCACCGGCACAGATTTACTGCGCGAGAAAATTGCGCTGTGGCGTAGTCAGTTACGCGAATTGGTGCAAATGGGTTTTGGTCACGCCGATTTGGTGATCGCGGTTCCGGCACGTTGGATCGACGTGCAAACGCTGGACGATCTCGATGCGGTTGCGGCGCAATTCAGAGCGGTTCACGGGTTTCGGCTGCGCATAGCGACCAAATATCACAATCTGGTTCTGGCTTTTTTACGCCGCAGCGGCGTGGCCGACTATCAGTTGGTGGACAGTCAGGGCGCGACCGAGGGCACGGTGAAAAACCTGACTGCTGAAGCGGTTGCCGATATCACCTCGTCTGGCGAAACGCTGCGCGCCAACCATCTGAAAATTCTTGACGACGGCTTGGTGCACGGTTCGCAGGCCGCGTTAATTTTGTCAAACGATGCCGATTGGTCTGATGGCAACCGCGCCAATTTGCGCGAATTGCTGGTGAAATTGCGGATCGATGCGCAGGCGTGACAGGCGCGGCGTACGCGCCCGCCAAAAACCGACCTGCGGTCTGTTTTTGGCTGTCCTGTGCTCTAAATCCCCGTCGGGGATTTGAGCCTGTTGGCCTGCGGCGCGAGTATTTTTGCAAAAATGAAGACGAGCAGGCAGGGGTTCAACGCAGGCCGATGTCTGCAAGCGCCAAACGCATATCCATGGGCATGGTGTCCTCTTGTGCGCGCGCAGCCGCCAGATCGGGCGGGCTGTCGCCGACGCTCAGGTAACGCCAGCCCTGAAACGGGCGGCGGCGGGTGGCGTGGGTGCGGACGATGGTGGCGTCCATCACGATAGCGCAGCGTCTGATCCCGTCAGCGCCCGTATTTTCCACCAGATCGAGGATCGGTTGACGCGCCAGAATAAAGCCTTTGATCACCCAATAAAGCGAACCACCGTTGAGCAGCGCACCACCGCGTTTGGGCCACATGCGCGTGACATGGGTTGATGTCGCCGTGGCGCCGGTGCGCGCGCGGTGCGCCAGCAGGTGTTCGACACTGTCGATGCCGACGCAGAGCTTGACAAGATTGACCGTTTGCTTCGCCACAATGCCCCCACATTTCGCGCTCTGCTCGCAAGTTTAGCCTACCGGTTGGGGGGCGCAAGTGCATTAAAGAATTGATTTGGACGTCAATTGCCGGTACTGATTATGTCCGCTTAAACATTTTGGACACATTTGAATGAGTCGTTTTTCCGCGCCGATATCCCGGCACATCTGGGACATGAAATACCGTTTTTCACCCAAAGCCGGTGGCGGCGACGTTTCTGTCGAAGATAGCTGGCGACGCGTGGCCAAGGCTTTGGCGGCCCCGGAAAAAGATGCGGATCACTGGGAAAAGGTATTTTACGGCGCGCTTGAGGATTTCAAATTCCTGCCTGCAGGACGCATTTTGGCCGGGGCCGGTACAGCCCGCGATGTGACCCTGTTCAACTGTTTTGTCATGGGCACGATCGCCGACACCATGGGCGGGATTTTCGAGTCGCTGAAAGAAGCGGCACTGACCATGCAGCAGGGTGGCGGCGTCGGGTTTGATTTTTCCACCCTGCGCCCAAAGGGTGCCGACGTTAAAGGTGTGGGCGCCGATGCCTCGGGGCCGCTGTCGTTCATGGATGTCTGGGACGCCATGTGCCGCACGATCATGTCGGCGGGTTCAAGGCGCGGGGCCATGATGGCGACCATGCGCTGCGACCATCCGGATATCGAGGATTTTATTGCGGCCAAGGGCGACGCTGCGCGGTTGCGGATGTTTAACCTGTCGGTTCTGGTGACTGATGAGTTCATGGCGGCGGTCAAATCAGACGCACCGTGGGATCTTTGTTTTGACCAAAAGGTCTATAAGACCGTGCAGGCGCCGGTTCTTTGGGATCAGATCATGCGCTCGACTTTTGATTTCGCCGAACCCGGCGTGATTTTCATCGACCGGATAAACCGGCTGAACAACCTTGCGTACTGCGAAGACATCGCCGCCACCAACCCCTGTGGCGAGCAACCTTTGCCGCCTTATGGTGCCTGTTTGCTGGGTTCGGTCAATCTGGCGCGGCTGGTGTCTGCGCCGTTTGAAGACGGTGCCGCTGTGTCGGAACAAGCCCTGTCTGATCTGGTGCGCGTCGCGGTGCGGATGATGGACAACGTTGTTGACGTATCAAAATTTCCGCTGGCGGCACAGCGCGACGAGGCGGTGGCCAAACGCCGAATCGGCCTTGGAATCACCGGCTTGGCGGATGCGCTGTTGATGGTTGGACTGCGGTACGGCTCGGACGCGGCGGCGGCCAAAACCGGACAATGGCTGGCACTGATCGCACGCGCCGCCTATTTGGCGTCAACCGAACTGGCGCGTGAAAAAGGCGCGTTTCCTTTGTTTGACGCCAAGGCGTTTCTGGCTGGCGAGAATGTTGCCGCGCTGGATGCCGACGTCCGGGCGGCCATCAAAAAACACGGGTTGCGCAATGCGTTGCTGACGTCGATCGCGCCGACGGGTACGATTTCGCTTTACGCCGGCAACGTGTCGTCGGGCGTCGAGCCGGTTTTTGCCTACCAATACACACGAAAAGTTCTGCAATCTGACGGTAGCCGGATCGAGGAAAACGTGGTTGATTATGCTGTGGCCATGTGGCGCGAAAAATTTGGTGACGCGCCTTTGCCCGCGCATTTTGTCGACGCGCAGACCCTGAGCCCGCTCGCGCACGTAAAAATGCAGGCTGCGGCGCAGAAACATGTGGACAGTTCGATTTCCAAAACGATCAATTGCCCCGTTGATATTAGCTTTGACGCTTTCAAAGCGGTCTATATGGCCGCGTGGGATAGCGGTTGCAAAGGCTGCACGACTTATCGGCCCAATGACGTGACGGGGTCGATTCTGAGTGTGGCGGAAACCACCGAAGACGCGCCCGACGTCGATCGCGGGGCTGACGTGGTCTATATCGCCGAACCTTTGGGGCGCCCCGAGGCGCTGGAAGGGCAGACTTATAAGATCAAGTGGCCCGAAAGCGAACACGCCATCTATATCACCATCAACGACGTGATCCTGAACGGGCACCGCCGTCCGTTCGAGGTGTTCATCAATTCCAAGAATATGGATAATTTCGCGTGGACGGTGGCGCTCACAAGGATGATTTCGGCGGTGTTTCGGCGCGGCGGCGATGTCAGTTTCGTTGTGGAAGAGCTCAAGGCGGTGTTTGATCCGCGTGGTGGCGCATGGGTGGAAGGCAAATATATCCCGTCGATGCTGGCAGCGATTGGCGGTGTGATCGAGCGCCATATGCTGGCCATTGGCTTTATTGCCAGCGAAGGTGCCCATCTTAGGGCGGACCCCCATCCCAGTGCGTCCGCGGGTTTGTCCATCACCCCGGGCAACGCCTGTCCCAATTGCGGACAATACGCACTGCAAATGGTCGAAGGGTGCAACACCTGTCTGGCGTGTTCGTATTCCAAATGCGGCTGAAATTGTTGCAATAAAACACTTTGCAGAACGCATTTGTCCCCCTATGATTGTCTTGTCTGGGCGGACCAATAATAAAAAGATCAATTGCTATGAATTTTGTTCGGCTCAGTTTCACCGCTCTTGTGTCGATTCTGCTATGTACCGCACCGGTTTTTGCCCAGAGCAAAATTCGCCTTGGCGCGGTGCGGATATTCAACAACGACAGGATCGGCGACGGTCAGGACCGCTGGCGCACGGGTGCCTACGCGGGCAGCATTGTGCGCGGAGAAGCCTGGACCGGCCGACGGCCAGAAACCATTGGTGCGTTGATGGAATATCGGCTGCGTACTGAAATCATCGCGCCCGCCGATCTGACCAATCCTGTGGTAGCGCCGGACCGGCTTTATGCTGGCGCAATCAGTCTTGGCGCGATCAGCCATTTCAGATCGGGCAAGACCGATATTTCTCTGGGCGTCGATATGGTGATCACAGGCCCGCAAACCCGTCTTGGTGCGTTTCAGTCGTGGGCACATAATGTTTTGGGTATTACCGATCCCAAAGTGTTGGGCAGTCAGATCGGCAACGGGTTTCATCCAACCGCCAGTTTGGAAATTGCCCGTGCGTTTTCTTTGCCGGGATCAGGCGCGGGCACACGGTTCCGTCCGTTTTTTGAAGCGCAGCTTGGGATCGAGAATTTCGTGCGCGTTGGCGGCGACGTTACCATTGGCAAACTTGGCGCGAACGATTTGCTGGTGCGCGATGTGGTGACGGGCCAACGTGTGGCAGCTGTGCGGGGTGGCAATTCACGCGGGGCGTCTTTTGTGATGGGGGGTGATGTCGCGCGGGTGTTTTCCAGCGGTTATCTGCCGACGTCGTTGGGTTATGCGCCCGTTCGCACGCGGGTAAGATTGCGAAGCGGTGTCTACTACGAGATGGAAAACTCCAGTGTTTTTTACGGCCTTACGTGGCTGGGGCGGGAATTTTCCGCGCAACCCGAAGGCCAGCTTTTGGGGTCTTTGTCGGTCAGGCTTCGGTTCTGAATATACGTCCCCCCGCCAATTCCAGCGCGCGCGCATCGGCGGTATCCAGCGCCGTCTGAATTTTGTGTTGATGTACGCTCAGGTCTGAACCGTCATCCGGCACGTCGATTGGCTCACCAAGTACAAAGGCGATTTTCGAAAACGGCAAGTTGATCTGCATCTGGTCCCAACTGTTGGCAAAGCGGCGGCGTGAAGACGCGATTGCGACAGGGACAATCGGGCAACCGCTCTTGCGGGCCAGCAAAACAGCGCCTTCACCGGCGACACGGGCGACTTTGGGCACATCGGCGGTCATTTTGACCGAACCACCGCTGTTCAGTATTTTGAGCATGCGCAAAAAGGCGACAGCACCGCCTTTGCGGCTGTCAGTTTTGTCGGTGCTTCCGGACCCGAAAGCCAGCGGCAAACCAAGGCGGTTCATGGCGTCACCAACAGTGCGCCCGTCGCCGTGGCGCGCCACCAGCAACGTGGGTGGGGGGCTGGACCTGAACAGAAACGGAAACAGATAAGAATGGCCATGCCACGACACGTAGATCACCGGTCGCCGGATGCATTGCGCGTTTCGCGCGCTGCCGGGCTCGTAGTGCTTTCGGGACGTCAAAAATACCAGACGCAGAAGCATCGCGTACAGGGCGCTCCCCAATCCGCCGCGCAACCGCGTTTTTAGAAAATTCTTCAACGGCGTCCTTTCGCACCCGACTGCGGGAGGTATCAAGGTTTTGCGGCCAGCGGCCGGCTGCCCTGTGGCGGTGTCCTAATCACAATTATTAAAAATCGCAATGACACCCCTATCTTGCCGGCGCGATCGGCGCTAATTTGCCCGCAACAACAAGAAAAACAGGCGGTGGGATGCACGGGGCAGAGCAGCAACAGGCCAGGATTCGGGGTGCGCAGACAACGATTAATGGCGCGGCGGCAGACTACCGTGTCAATATCGGCGTCGGCAGCCGCTGGTGTTACCAAGCGAACAGCGATCATCAACATACTGCATTTTATGCGGGCGAACTTGGATTGATTTACAACTATAGTTTCGAAGTTAAGGGGCGTGGCAGTCGGCATGTCATCCATGTCAACGACGTGGACCCCGGTTTGTTTGACGATCTGGTTTTGGGGCAAAGCGACCCGGTGTTAACATTCGAAGACAGTGTGCCGCCGCCCGGTACCGATCTGATCGTCGTTGACGCAATCTCGCGCGCGCCGTCGCGCGTCACCACCTACAACGATCCGCGCAGCAGTATCATTTGCTTTACCACCGGGACATGGATCAAAACTCCGTCGGGTGTGAAACCCGTCGAGGCGCTGCAGGTGGGGGATCTGGTCAGGACGCGCGACAACGGCCCACAGGTATTACGCTGGATCGGTCGGCGTGAAATGACCGGCGCGCGTTTCGTCGCGATGTCAAACCTACGTCCGGTTCGGTTGCGCAAAGGCGCATTGGGACCACGGTTGCCGGATAGGGATTTATGGGTCTCGCCGCGGCACCGTATGGTGGTGGCGGGTCCGCGCGCAGAAATATTATTCAACGCGCCCGAGGTTCTGGTGGCCGCGCAGGATTTGATCAACGACCGCACGATCACCGTGGACAATCAGATCAGGGGCACGCAATACATCCACCTGCTATTTGATCGCCACGAGATAATCGAGGCCAACGGCGTGGAAACCGAAAGTTTTCATCCGGGCCATTCGCTGTTGAATGCGGTGCCGCAGGACCAACTGGACGAGCTTTACAATCTGTTTCCCGAACTGCGTGCGTCGCCCTATCATTATGGGCCTTTGGCGCGTCGTGCGCTTAGCATACATGAGGCGGCTATCCTGCGTTGTTAAAAGCGTTTCGCGACAATCCAGGCGCGCAACGCTGCCTGAAATATCCGATCACCCAAGAACCGGAGCGCGTTTTGCATGCGTGGTCAGCCTTGGATTGAACGCAAAATCCGTCAGGTGAAAAGCGATATTTCAGCCAAATCGCGAAATTCTGTGGGCGTATCAGAGCTGTTGACACCCCCGCCGTTGTGCCTATAACGCGCGCATCCGGTGAACGCCGGACCACATGGTGTTGGTGGCCCCTGCAAGGGGATGCCTGTCGCCCTGCCGGTATCGCAAGACGAATACCGGCGCGGAAAGGACAACGCCCTTCATAGGTGTCCTGCGGGATGCTGTTCAGTCGAAGGAGATCAGCCGTGACCAAACGCACCGCTGCCAAGTATAAACTTGATCGCCGTATGGGCGAAAACATCTGGGGCCGCCCCAAATCACCCGTCAACCGTCGCGAATACGGACCCGGCCAGCACGGACAGCGCCGCAAGGGCAAGCTGTCGGATTTTGGTATTCAGCTGCGCGCCAAGCAAAAGCTGAAAGGCTATTACGGCGATCTGACGGAAAAACAGTTCCGCCGCATTTACGGAGAAGCCGAGCGCGTGCGCGGCGACACCGGCGAGAATTTGATTGGTTTGCTCGAACGCCGCCTTGATGCGGTTGTCTACCGCGCCAAGTTTGTGCCGACGATTTTTGCGGCGCGCCAGTTCGTAAACCACGGCCACGTGAGTGTGAACGGCCAAAAGGTCAACATTCCATCTTACCGCGTCAAAGAAGGCGACGTAGTGCAGGTGCGCGACAAGTCCAGACAAATGGGTCTGTGTCTGGAAGCTATTGGGTCGCCCGAACGCGACGTGCCCGAATATCTGGGCGTCGATCATGGTAAAATGACTGCCGAATTCATCCGCACTCCAAGCTTGGGCGATGTGCCTTATCCGGTGATGATGGAGCCGAATCTGGTGGTGGAATACTACGCGAAAAACTGAGTTTTTGACCTAAGTTTCAAGCTTGTTATCTATTGCGGCCCGGCCTGTGGCCGGTGCGTGCCGGACTGTGCTCCAAATCCCCAACGGGGATTTGAGGCGCTGGCCCCCCGCGCGTGCGATTCTTGCAAAAACGAAATCTGAAAGTTGTCGCGCCGGAGACAACGATTGACCTCGCATCCCCGGTCAATGCGTGTAACCTGTGCCAATGTTCAAGTTGAGCTCCCGCCAAATTCTTAGCTTTAATCAGGCTTTGACGCTGCCGTTTTGGCGACGGCCCATGGCGCTGTTGTTCGTCATGGCGGCGGCGATGCCCATGGCATTTGCAGTGTGGAGCGCGCTTTTGAATAACTTTGTCATCGAGGCGGCGCAGTTTGACGGCGTCAAAATTGGCTGGTTGCACACGGTACGCGAAATTCCGGGATTTCTGGCCGTCGGAGTCATTGCGATCATCATGTTCATGCGCGAGCAGGTGCTGGGTGTCGTGGCGCTGCTGGCGTTGGGGGCGGCGACAATGGTCACGTCATGGTTTCCCAGTTTTGGCGGGCTTTTGGTGACAACGATGATCGGGTCCATCGGGTTCCACTATTATGAAACCGTCAACCAGTCGCTGCAGTTGCAGTGGCTGGACATCAAAAAAGCCCCGCAGGTTTTGGGCTGGATCGTTGCCGCCGGTTCGGGGGCGTCCCTTGTTGCCTACGGGTTGATAGTTGTGGGCTGGCGGTTTTGGGGGCTGACGTATGGCTGGGCTTACGGGCTTGGCGGGGGCGCAACCGTGGTTCTGGCGCTGTTTTGCTATTTTGCCTATCCACAATTTGAAGCCCCGCATCCGCAGCTTAAAAAGATGATCCTGCGACGGCGCTACTGGCTTTATTATGCCATCCAGTTCATGGCGGGTGCGCGGCGCCAGATATTTATTGTGTTTGCCGCCTTTATGATGGTCGAACGATTTGGCTTTCAGGTGCATATGCTGACCGGGCTGTTTTTGATCAACTATATTGCAAACATCATTTTTGCGCCGCTCATGGGGCGGCTTTTGGCACGTTTTGGCGAGCGCAACACGCTGGTATTTGAATATGCGGGGCTGGTCGTGGTGTTTCTGCTTTATGGCAGCATTTACCTGTTTGACTGGGGCGCTGTTTTGGCGGCGGTGCTTTATGTGGTCGATCATTTGTTTTTTTCGCTGGCGTTCGCGCATAAAACCTATTTTCAGAAAATCGCCGACAGTGCCGATATAGCACCGACAGCCGCCGTGGCCTTCACGATCAATCATATTTCGGCGGTGTTTCTGCCTGTCTTATTGGGGTTTTTGTGGATTGCGTCGCCGGGGGCAGTGTTTGCGCTCGCTGCTGCGATGGCGTTGATGTCGCTGATGTTGGTCTTGCTTATTCCCCGCCACCCAAAGCACGGCAGCGAGACCGTTTTTTCCGCGCGCAACCTGTCGATGGCTGCACGGTAAATCTATGGCCAGCGAACAAGCCCGTTTTGTTACCGGTTCCACCATGGGTCATGTGGTGCGCATGACTTTGACGGGTTCGATCGGGCTGACGTTTATGTTTCTGATCGATGCGGCGAACCTGTTCTGGGTGTCGTCCCTTGGTGTGGAAAGTCTGGTCGCAGCGCTGGGGTTCGCGTGGACCATACAGTTTTTTGCCATTTCTTTGGGCATCGGTTTGATGATTGGCGCAACCGCGACCGTGTCAAAACTGATCGGGCAGGGCAAGTTGGACGAGGCCCGGCGGCAGACGGTCGTCAGCGCGCTGGTGGCGGTTGGCATGCAGGCCGTATTTGCCGCGATCATCATTTATTTTCGCCACGAGTTTTTGGCGGTGCTCGGGGCGCGGGGTGAAACGGCAGCAAGTGCGGCAAGTTATTTGCTGATCACGCTTTTTTCGCTACCCATGATGGCCGTGGGCATGGTGGGCACAGCGTTGTTGCGGGCCAAAGGGGACGCGTACCGTTCCATGATGGTCACGATGGTCTCGGGGCTGATTTCCATGGTGATCGACCCGGTTCTGATCGTTTGGATGGATCTGGGGATCGAAGGTGCGGCTGTCGCCAGCGTCATAGCCCGTACATTGACCGCAGCCTTGGCGATTTATTATCTGGCGTATGTACATAAGATGCTCACCCGAATCACACGTCAGGATTTCACCCGATTGGCGCGGCCATTTCTGATTGTCGCCATTCCCGCCATTTTGGCGCAGCTGTCGACACCTTTTGGCAACTATCTGCTCACCAAGGTGGTGGCGGAATATGGCGACAGCGCTGTGGCGGGCTGGGCGGTTGTCGGTCGTATCACGGTCGTTGCTTTTGGTGGTATATTTTCGTTGTCCGGCGCAATCGGCGGCATTATCGGGCAGAATTTCGGAGCCGGGAAAATGGACCGCGTGCGGGCAGTCTACCGCGATTCACTGATTTTCTGTGCGGTTTATGTATTTTTGGCGTGGTCGCTATTGGCCTATCTGACGCCTTTTACCATTGCCGCCTTTGGCATTGGCGGTGCCGGTGCCGACGTTGTTGCGGCCTTTACCACTTTGGCTGCCGGTGGTTTTGTATTCGTGGGCGCATTGTTTATCGCCAACGCGGTTTTCAATAATCTGGGACGCCCGATATTTTCGACGTTGCTGAACTGGACCCGCGACGGTCTGTTGATCTGGCCGTTCGCGTTATTGATGAGCGGGTGGCTTATGGCCCCCGGTGCGATCCACGGGCAGGCGCTGGCTAATATTGCCGTGGGCAGCGTCGCAACTATTTTGGCCACTGTATTCTTGCGTCATTTGGTGCAATCTTCAGCTGCCGACAAACCGGTGCGCACTGCGTAAAAGCCATTTGCGGTCTTGCGTCTTGCGCACTTTGGCTCCTATGGTTTGGCGCACCCCCCAGGAGGTTTGACATGTTTTTTCAACCCAGCCTTAAAAATCGGTTGCCTGACCCGGGTGACGCGTTGCCGGGCCGCGCCACTGCGATCTTTACGGCAGATACGCACTATGTGAACGGCAGACCGCTGAAGGATGGCGCGCCCAAAGATGCCGAAACCATATATTTTGGTATGGGCTGTTTTTGGGGAGCGGAACGGCTGTTTTGGCAGATCGACAGAGTCTGGGTAACATCTGTGGGCTATATGGGTGGCCAGACGCCTAACGCCACTTATGAAGAAGTCTGCTCGGGGCAAACCGGCCACAACGAAGTGGTGAAAGTGGTTTTTCAACCCGAACAGGTGGCTTTTGGCGAACTGTTGCAGGTGTTTTGGCAGGGCCACAATCCGACGCAAGGGATGCGACAGGGCAATGACCGCGGCACTCAGTACCGCTCGGGGGTTTATACGACGTCGCCCGCGCAAAAGGCGGCGGCTGTGACGTCTAAAGAAACTTATGCACGGAAACTTTCGGGGGCGGGATACGGTACGGTCACGACCGAAATCATCGACGCGCCGGAATTTTATTTTGCGGAAGAGTATCACCAACAGTATCTTGCCAAAAATCCGGGCGGCTATTGCGGGCTGGGCGGCACCGGAGTCTCGTGCCCCGCCGGGATCGGCGTCGGCTAGAAACACAATTCATAGATTGAACGCCCATGCCCTGTTTCACGGCATTTACCACGGTCGACAATAAAGACGCGGCAGACCGGATCGGTCTGGCGATCGAAAACATGGTCCCCGAACCCACAGGTGTTGGCGTGTTTGAAATCGAGGACGGCAAGGGTCATTTTGAAATAGGCGGCTATTTTGCCGAAAATCCCGACGCGACAGCTTTGCAGATTTTGGCCACGGCTTTTGATTCACGGCCCTTCGTGGTGTCTGAAGTACCCGATCAGGACTGGGTCGCCAAGGTGCGGCGTGAACTGTCGCCGGTGCGCGCGGGGCGGTTTTTTGTGTACGGCAGCCACGACGCCAACCGCGTTCCGGATGATGTGGTGCCGCTGGCGATTGACGCGGCCATGGCTTTTGGCACCGGACATCACGGCACCACGCAGGGGTGTTTGCAGGCGCTCGATGAACTGGCCGGTCAAGGCGTTGTCCCGTCCAGCGTGGCCGATATCGGTTGTGGTACAGCAGTCCTTGCCATGGCAGCCGCCAAAATCTGGCCCAGAGCAAACATCATTGCAGGCGACATTGATCAGGTGGCCATAGACACGTCGCGGGCCAATCTGGCATGCAACAACCTGTCAGGGCGCGTGACGTGCGTCACCTTTGCAGGGTTTGACCACACCGAGATCACACCGCGTGCGCCTTTTGACCTGGTTTTTGCCAATATCCTGAAATCGCCGCTGATAGCATTGGCGCCCGACATGAATACCCATGTATCGCCAATGGGTTACGTGATTCTTTCAGGTATTCTGAACACGCAGGCAGACGCGATAATATCGGTCTACACGCGCGAAAAATTTGACCTGCACGCCCATTTCAAGTTAGGAGAATGGAGCACCTTGACCTTAAGAAAAAGGGGACGAGACGCTGGGTGATGACAATCTCAAGGATTTTCAGAAGCGGCTGAAATCGATCGACAAAGAACACAAACGCCGAAATCGGGGGACAACGCTGCGTGAACCGCGTCGCCACCGACCCGGAGTATTGCGCCGACTGTTCTGGTTTTTGGTGAAAATCGCGGTGGCCTTGATTGCGCTCAAGGTTGCATTGATTTTGCTGCTTGGCGAACAGTCCTACGCGCTTCGGCTGAATAAATATATCAGCGGAATGCCGGGCAGCACCTATGTGCGGCTGATTATGGCGCCCGATCCGGTAACGCTTGCTGTGAAAGACTTTATCGAACCCTATATCGAAGGCTTCACAAATAAGTAAAAGGCCGCCTCAACCAATGAAGCGGCCCCAATTTCCGTAATTCTGGGAATCAGCGCAGGCGCAGGTGATCGATGTCGCTGCGCAACATACCAATATCGGCCAGTTCCCGATTACTGAGCCGCAGTAAATCGTTCCGGGTTTTGCGCAGATCGTTCCATACCTTGAAAGCCGCGATCGGTTTTTCAATCAGCGTGACGATGCGAAAAGTTGTGACGGCCCCAAAGGGCGCGGGGCGGGTAGTTTCGTAGAGTGCCATGATGCGTTTCCCATGTGTTTTAATGTGGCCGACGAAATGCCGGTAACAAAGCCCACCTAGGTCTGAAAAATCGCCGGTACAATTATCATTTTTGCATGCCCGAAATGCAGTTTCTGCATAGAGCGCTGGCCAATGTTCCCCTTTCGTGCTAGAGCTGGGCACAACGATAAAAAATGATGGCTTACAGGGGCATGGGCGGAATGCGTGTCATAGGTATCGACCCGGGGCTGGTGAAAACCGGTTGGGGCGTGATCGAGGTGTCGGGGACCAAAGTTACCCATGTTGCCAACGGAGTTTTGAAAGCCGGCGGCAAGAACCTGCCGTCGCGGTTGGCCGACTTGCATGGCTTACTTAGTGATATATTGGCGCGGTTTGTGCCCGAAACGGCGGGGGTTGAACAAACCTTTGTGAATGCCAGCGGTGCATCATCGCTCAAACTGGCGCAGGCCCGCGCCATTGCGTTGCTGGTGCCTGCGCAATTTGGGCTGAACGTGTCAGAGTACGCCCCCAACGCAGTCAAGAAAACAGTGGTCGGTGTGGGGCACGCGCAGAAACAACAGGTGGCGCATATGGTGCAAAGCCAGTTTCCCGGTGTAAAGATTCACGGCGAAGACGCCTTTGACGCGCTGGCCATAGCGATTTGCCACGCCCACAACGCACGTTTTGCCGGTCGTCTTGACGCAGCAGTCATCAGGGCGGAAAGGGCGCGCGCATGATTGGCAAAATTACCGGACGGCTGGATTACAAGACCGACGACCACGCGCTGATCGATGTGCAGGGCGTCGGGTATCTGGTTTTTTGCGCCGCACCGACGCTGGCGATGATGCCCGCCCGGGGGGGCGTTGTGGCGCTTTATACCGAGCTGTTGGTACGCGAGGACAACCTGCAGCTTTTTGGGTTCCCGACGTTGGCCGAGCGCGAATGGCACCGTTTGCTGATCACCGTGCAGGGCGTGGGCGCCAAGGCGGCACTGGCGATAGCGGGCACATTGGGCACCGACGGCGTGGCGCGGGCGATTTCGCTGGGGGACGTTTCGGCAATCCGCGCTGCACCTGGGATTGGCCCGAAACTGGCGCAGCGGATCACGATTGAACTAAAAGATAAAGCACCCGCGATCATGGCCATGGGTGACCGGGGCGATGCGGTTGCACAGGTTGACGACACGGTAATCGACGCCACGGATGCAGTGCCCGCGCCGGTGCCATCCAACACCGACACGTTCGGAAGTGCAGCAGGTGCGCGTGCCGACGCGCTGTCGGCGCTGGTTAATCTGGGTTACGGGCAGGGCGAAGCCGCAGGCGCAATCGCGCAAGCGATGGGCGACGGACCACAAGCGGACACCCAAGACATGATCCGGCGGTCGCTGCGCCTGTTGGCACCGAAGGGGTGAGCGCATGACCACGCCCGATCCGATGTTGCGCGCAGAACCCAAGCCCGAGGATATCGACCGGGCTTTGCGCCCAAAAACGCTGGATGATTTTACCGGCCAGAAAGACGCACGCGCCAATCTGAAGGTGTTTATCGAAAGTGCCCGCAAGCGCGAACAGGCCATGGACCACACGCTGTTTTACGGGCCACCCGGGCTGGGCAAAACCACGTTGGCACAGATCGTGGCGCGCGAATTGGGTGTCAATTTTCGCATGACGTCAGGTCCGGTTCTGGCGCGCGCCGGTGATCTGGCGGCAATCCTGACCAATCTGGATGCCCGCGACGTGCTGTTTATCGACGAAATCCACCGTCTTAACCCCGTGGTTGAGGAGGTGCTGTATCCGGCGCTCGAAGATTTTGAGCTTGATCTGGTGATTGGCGAAGGACCGGCGGCGCGCACGGTGCGTATTGACTTGCAGCCCTTCACGCTGATCGGCGCGACCACGCGGCTGGGCCTGCTGACCACGCCGTTGCGCGACCGGTTCGGCATCCCGATGCGGCTCGAGTTTTATACCGAGGCTGAACTTTTGAAAATCGTGCGGCGCGGCGCGTCTTTGATGGGGGCAGACACGGACGAGGACGGGGCGCGCGAGATTGCCAAACGCGCGCGCGGCACCCCACGCGTGGCGGGGCGGTTGTTGCGGCGCGTGGTCGATTTCGCAATCGTTGAAGGCGATGGCCACATCAGCAAAGCGGTGGCCGACGGGGCGCTCACGCGTCTTGGCGTTGACGCGCTGGGGCTTGATTCAGCCGACCGGCGTTATCTGCGCCATCTGGCCGATCACCACGGTGGCGGTCCGGTGGGTATCGAGACCATATCTGCCGCATTGTCAGAATCGCGCGATGCTGTAGAAGACGTGGTTGAACCCTATTTGCTGCAACAGGGACTGATCCAGCGCACGCCTCGCGGGCGGATGCTGTCGGACCGCGCGTGGCACCATCTGGGTCTGGACTCGCCCAAAGTGGTGCAACAGACCAAACTGTTTGAGGACGACTAAAACATGACCGATAAACCACTAAGCGCGGCGCGCGTCGACGCGTTGTTTACCACCACGGATGGGGCCTACCGTTTTTCCCGCTGGGGTCGCCCCATTGCGCCTGTCATTTTTGGCACTGACGACGAAACTCTTGATCATCTCAAAGACGCCATGGCGGCCACAATTGCCATAGCAGGTATGGAATTTATTGACACCGACCCCGAGCTTGGTTCGAATCTGATGATTTTTATTTGTCAGGAATGGGACGAGCTTGATATGGTGCCCAATCTGGATCAGATGATCCCTGATCTGGACATACTCAAAGGTTCGCTTAAACGTTCAAAAGCCAATCAGTACCGCAATTTTTCGTTTGACGACAACGGCGCGATCCGCTCGTGCATCGTACTTTTACGTTACGATGAGGTCATGTCGCGCACACCGATTCAAACCCTTGGTGTGGGCCAGATGGTACAATGCATGCTCGTATGGGGCGACGAAGCATTCGAAGACGACAGCCCGATTGCCGTTTTGTCAAAATCCGGCGTGTGCGTGGTAAAACCGTCTTACGCCGCGGTCATTCACGCCGCTTACGACCCGGTGATGCCGCCATCGGCTACCGATAACGCCCACGCGCTTAGGGTGGCCGCGCGGGCCGAAAAATTGCTGCGCGATCTGGCAGAGATCAATGCCGCATAGATACAGGTTGCGCGTTTATTACGAGGACACCGATTTCGCCGGTATTGTTTATTATGCCAATTATCTGAAATACATCGAACGCGCCCGGTCCGAATTCGTACGGCAGCGCGGTGTTGATCAGGCCGATATGAAAGCGCACGGCGTGGTATTCGTGGTGCGCCGCGTTGAAGCCGACTACATGATCGCCGCCACCTATGGCGATGAACTCGAAGTGCGCACAGTCTGGTTGGCACCCACAGGTGTGCGGGTTGTCGCGAAGCAGGAAATCTACCGCGGTGACCAGTTGATTTTCACGGCTTTGGTTACAGTGGTTTGCATGACGCTCGACGGTCGACCAACGCGCATTCCCGCCGATATTCGCCCGGCTTTCACAGGTTAGGCGATATTCGGCGGATATTGGCCGTAAATCGCCTGCAACAGGCGTGGAAATCAATCTGCATTCCCCTTATACTGTTAGGAATATTCGATAGCCACCCAGCAAGAGCGGCGTCATCGGCAGGTCATTAAGGGGCAAGAACATGGAAACGGATGCGCTGGCGGTGGTTTCCGAAGTCGATTTTTCGTTGATCGCGTTATTTTTCAGGGCGAGTTTTCTGGTCAAACTGGTACTGGTGTCGCTGATCGCGTCATCTTTTTGGTCGTGGGCGATCATCATTCAGAAATTCATCAATTTTCGTGCAGCACGAAAGGCTGCCGCGCGGTTCGACACGGCGTTCTGGTCGGGTCAGCCGCTTGACGAGCTGTATGAACGGATAGGCGATGCACCGCGCGGTGCATCGGAAAAAATATTTTGTGCCGGGATGACCGAATGGCAGCGCTCGCACCGCTCTGACGGCGCGTTGATCGCCGGTGCACAGGCGCGCATCGACCGTTCGATGGATGTGGCAATTGCCCGGCAAACCGAGCGGCTTAATCAGGGGTTGACGTTTTTGGCGACGGTTGGCTCTACAGCGCCATTTGTCGGTTTGTTTGGAACGGTCTGGGGCATCAAGAACGCCTTTCAGGATATTGCAGCCCAGCAGAATACCAATCTTGCGGTGGTCGCGCCGGGTATCGCCGAAGCTTTGGTCGCTACGGCGATGGGGCTTGCGGCGGCGATACCAGCAGTTATTTTCTATAATAAACTGTCAACCGACGCGGACCGGATTTCAGGTAATCTTGACAGTTTTGCCGATGAATTTGCGACGATCATGTCGCGGCAACTGGACGGGTAATCGATGGGTGCAGCCACGGTCAGCGCAGAGCAAAAAATCAAGCGCCGCACAAAGCGTGCGCGCCACAGACCAATGGCCGAAATCAATGTGACGCCGTTTGTCGATGTGATGCTTGTTCTGTTGATTATATTTATGGTGGCCGCGCCATTGCTAACGGTTGGCGTGCCTCTGGAACTACCCAAAACAGCGGCGCTGCCCCTTCCAGGCGAAGACGAAGAGCCGCTGACTCTGGCACTGTCGTTGGATGGACGCCTGCTTTTGCAAGCGACTGAAATCAAGCGTGGCGCACTGATCCCCAAGCTGCGGGCGATTGCCGCCCAGCGTAGCAGCGACAAGATTTTCCTACGCGCCGACAGCGCGCTGCCCTACGGTCAGGTTATGCAGGTGATGGGGGCTTTGAACGCGGGCGGTTTTCATAATGTGGCGCTGGTCACCGACGCCGGCGGTCCGGCGTTGAACGACGTGGCCGAGTAAGCGTGTCGTGCAGACGGGCACCTACATATCGGGTATCGCTCACACGGCGGTTCTGGGCTGGGCCATGATTTCGGGGTCGTTTTTCAACACGCAATCTGCGCCGGAAATAGTGATCCCTGACGTCAGTATTCTGACCGAATCCCAATTCGCGGCACTTATGTCCAATGCTCCGGACATTGCCACGGACTTTCAGTCCCCTGCGCAACCTGCCGAGGACCACGCCACGCCGCGTGCACCGCTGGCCGACAGTGCGCCGGAAATCCCAAAGGCGACGGGTCCCGAGAGCCCTGAAAATGCTGACAGACAACCAGACGTCTCGTCGATCAGTGAATTGCCGGCCTCTGAAGTTCAGGTCGAATCCCCCGACCTGAGCGAATCGCCGACCACCGAGAACGCCGGCATTGAGCTTGCATTGCCGGATGCAGTTTTGGACACAGCGGAAAAACCCGGTCAGAGCCAGCCCGATCAGCTGGCGATTTTGGATACAGGACTGCGGAAAGCACCGCGTGTGGACACCCAAAGCGCACCCGAACCATTACCCGACGCAGACATTGCCGATGACGTACAGAATGCGGCACGACCCGACGATACGACCGAGACCCCCGTTGAACAGGCGGACGAACAAGCGCCCGAACAAGCAACCAGCGAGATCGTCACCGAGGCCAATGAAAACGACAGCGACGCGGCACCGGTCCGGTCATCACGTCCGCGCGGGCGCCCGGCGAAGTTGGCTGAGCGCAACAGCAGTTCCAGCGCTATCGAAAAGGCATTGGCACAAGCACAGTCCGAGGCAGCTGCGACGTCCACGTCTACACGCGCTGTTCCTTTGGGGCCACCTTTGACCGCACGTGAAAAAGACGGGCTGCGCCTGTCGGTGCAAAAATGCTGGAACGTCAATCCGTCGTCCGAAGCGGCGCGTATAACTGTCGTTATTGCAGTGGAGTTGAGCGAGGACGGCAAGCCGCGCGGTGGCACGCTGCGGCAGATTTCCGCCACACAGGGCAGCGCCGATGCGGTGCGCTCGGCTTATGACGCGGCGCGGCGCGCGGTTTTGCGGTGTGGCGCAAAAGGCTTTGATCTGCCACAAGAGAAATACGACCATTGGCGGGTTGTCGAAATTACCTTCAACCCCGAAAATATGAGGAACAGATGAGACCATTGTTCAGCGCGTTTCTGGTTCTGTTCGTCTGTGTGGCTGCGCCTTTGCAGGCGCAGACTAACGGCCCTTTGCGAATCGAAATCACCGAAGGGGTGATCGAACCGCTGCCGTTTGCGGTTGCGGATTTTGTAGCGGAAACCACAGGCGCACTCAGCGTTGCGCAGGATTTGGCACAGATTGTCATTGATGATTTGACCGGCACGGGGTTGTTTCGGGAAATACCGCGTGATGCCCATATTTCACAGATTACCAACTTTGACAGTCCGGTGCAGTTTTCCGACTGGAAGGCGATCAACGCGCAGGCGCTGATCACCGGATTTGTTTCGAAACGGGGTGCCGGCAAATTGGTGGTCAGGTTCCGCTTGTTCGATGTATTTGCGCAAGAACCATTGGGCGAGGGTCTGCAATTCGTTGGCACAACCAAAGGGCTGCGCCGCATGGCCCACAAAGTCGCCGACGTGGTCTATACGCGTCTGACCGGTGAAAGCGGATATTTTGACACACGCGTGGCGTTTGTGTCTGAAACCGGTCCAAAAGACGCCCGGCGCAAGCGTCTGGCTATTATGGATTACGACGGTGCCAACGTGCAGAATCTGACCTCGGACGACAGTATCGTTCTGGCCCCACGTTTTTCGCCCGACGGAACAAAAATTCTTTATACGTCTTATGAAACCGGTCTGCCGCGCGTGTTTGTGCTGAATCTAGGTAACAGGCGCAGATCAGCGCTTGATAACCTGCCCGGCATGACCTTTGCACCGCGATTTTCGCCGGACGGGAAAACCGTGGCGATGTCGCTGTCCGAAGGCGGCAATACCGATATTTACAGCGTTACGGTTGGGTCCGGTCAACGCAGGCGGCTGACCTCAAACCCGTCGATTGAGACCGCGCCGAGTTACGCACCCGACGGTCGCAATATCGTTTTTGAAAGCGACCGGGGCGGATCGCAGCAGCTATATATCATGCCGGCAAACGGCGGTGAGGCACGGCGTATCAGCTTTGGCAAAGGCAGATACGGCACCCCCGTGTGGTCGCCGCGCGGTGACTTGATCGCGTTCACAAAAATTAACCGGGGGCGGTTTCATATCGGCGTGATGCGTGTCGACGGCTCTGAGGAGCGGCTGTTGACCGCGTCGTTTCTGGACGAAGCCCCGACGTGGGCCCCCAACGGGCGGGTCATCATGTTTTTCAGGCAAACGCGTGGTTCAAGCGGGGCGCCGTCGCTGTTTTCGGTCGATATTTCGGGGCGCAACCTGAAACAGGTGCCGACCCCCGGTTTTGGCTCTGACCCCGCGTGGTCGGGTCTGTTGAAGTGAGCCAAGAGAACGATTCCAAAGGTCGACGTGCTGTGCTAAATAATGTGCGCAGCAGTGCATAGTGAGAGTAAAAAAGATGAAGAAAATTTTCAAAACCGGAATTCTGGTACTTGGTCTGGGGGTTTTGGCGGCCTGTGACGCCGTACCCGACAGCGGTTTAGGTGCAACAGACGGTGCAAATTTTCCGCAGGATTCAAAAGAGTTTTTTGCCGCCTCGGTGGGCGACACGGTTTTATTTGCGGTCGACCAAAGCACGCTTAGCATTGAGGCGATGTCGATACTGGACGCGCAAGCCGGTTGGATGGGCCAGAACGGTGGATTCACTGCCGTCATCGAGGGGCACGCCGACGAGCAGGGCACGCGCGCCTATAATCTGGCACTGGGTGCGCGACGCGCGTCGGCGGTTCAGGCCTATTTGGTCAGCCGGGGCGTGGCAGATAATCGTTTGACAATTGTCACTTACGGCAAAGAGCGGCCACTGGAAATATGTTCGACCGAAAGTTGTTGGTCAAAAAACCGTCGTGCGGTGACGGCGCTTAACGGTGGTGGCACCAGTTAATGGTCAGGTTTGCCAAATTGTTTGCAGCTGCGATTTGCGCAGCTATCGTTGTGATCGCGCCAGTGGCTAACGCGCAGTCGCGCACCGAAACCTTGGCCGATATCCGCCGCGATCTGGAAATTCTGAACGCCGACATACAAAACCTTCGCGCGGAACTGTCGCCCTCGGGCGGTACTGCGACAACGGAAAATGGGGCTATGTCGATGCTCAGTCGGTTGGATTCGCTGGAAAATGAACTGCGTCACGTTACCGGTCAAATGGAGGCGCTGCAGTTTCGCGTTGAAAAAATTGTGCGCGACGGCACCAACCGTGTCGGCGATCTGGAATTCCGCCTGGTCGAGCTTGAAGGCGGCGATGTTTCACAACTGGGCGAGACCTCGACGCTGGGCGGCGAAACGACGCCGCCTACGACATTGCCAACGCAGGATAATGGCGAAATCGGCACCGAATTGGCCATCAACGAGCAAGACGATTTTGAACGCGCCATGGCGGCGTTCGAAAGCGGCGATTTCAGCAAGGCCGTTGATCAGTTCACGGCGTTCAATGTCAATTACCCCGGCGGACCCCTGACAAGCGACGCGAGCTATTGGCGTGGTGAAAGCCTTGCGGCATTGGATGACTGGCACAACGCGGCGCGCGCCTATCTTGAAAGTTTCAGCGCCAATCCCGACACTGCGTTGGCACCCAGTGCGCTGTTTCGTCTCGGCGTCAGTCTGGATCGCATAGGCCAACGTGAAGACGCCTGTTTGACGTTGAACGAGGTAAACCTGCGCTATCCGGGCGACAGTATCCTGGCGGATGTACAGGCAGAAATGCGAACGCTGGCTTGCAATTAGCAACGGTTTCAGGCGCGCGATTTGCGCAATTAATTGACGATTGCCTGGCCGGAATTTTGCCCGATAAAGTTGGTATTTCCGTGTCGGGTGGCGGTGATTCCACAGCTTTGGCCGTTTTGATGGCAGAGTGGGCGCATAATCGCAAAATCGGCCTTTGCGCTGTCACGGTGGACCACGGGTTACGCGCAGCCGCGCGCGACGAGGCGGCATTCGCCGGAGAAACCTGCCGACAACTGGGGATCGCACACGAAGTTTTACGGTGGGATGATTGGGACGGGCGTGGGAATTTGCAGCAGGCTGCGCGGCGGGCACGGTTGGATCTTATTGCCAAATGGGCGCGTGGGTTGAATATCCAAACCGTCGCCTTGGGGCACACGATGGACGATCAGGCCGAAACCGTTTTGATGCGTCTGGCGCGGGGCTCGGGTGTTGACGGTCTGTCAGGCATGGCGGCGCGACGGCGATACGGTGCAATAAACGTGATCAGACCGCTTTTGCAATTAAGGCGTGCCGATTTGCGGGCCATGCTGTCAGAAAAAAATTTCGACTGGATCGAAGACCCCAGCAACAATGACCTGCAATTCGACCGCGTCAAAGCGCGCGCTGCATTGGTTTCTCTGGCTGATCTGGGGCTTGATGCTGCGGGGCTGTCAAAAACGGCGCAAGCGCAGAAAAGAGCCCGTGACGCGCTGGAAAGGCTAACGCAGACCCAAGCCAAACGTATCTGCAGTGTCGGTGAATCGGGCGATGTTTTGATGGCGCACAAGACATTAAAGCGTTTGGACAAAGAAATCATGCTGCGGCTGATGGCGCATGTGCTGAAATGGGTGGCTTCGGGTGACTACAGGCCAAGATTGGCGTCGCTTGAATCATTGTTGTCCGCAGGTTTTGCAAAACCGACGACGCTGGCCGGTTGTCTGATCGGTGCTGATCATAACGGGCGTGTCCGAATCTCGCGCGAACTCCGAGCCGTCGCTGAACTGCGCTGCGATGTTGGGCAATTGTGGGACAAACGTTGGGAAATTGTGCCGCCGGACGCGAAAGATAAGCGGAAATTCGCCGTGGCCCCTCTGGGCGAGGCCGGGTTGTTGCGCTGCGGCGACTGGCGTGAAATTGGCCTGCCAAAAGCCAGCCTGCTGGCCTCTCCTGCTATCTGGTTGGGCAACGACCTTGTAGCGGCCCCGTTTGCCGGGCAGGCGAACGGCTGGCAAATTCGGCTGAACAAGGGTGCGGATCACTTTTTTGCGTCAATTGTCACACATTGAAACCCTTTCATTGATCCTTATGTTATGATCAAAGCAGACACACGTTTTTATACCGGAAATACCGCTAGGAGCAGACGTTTTGGGAAATTCACGCAATATCGCCTTTTGGGTCGTTTTGTTCATTTTGGTTGTCGCGCTGTTCAACATGTTCAGCGGCGGACAAAGCCAGCGCAGCACAAACACCGAAAGCTTTTCGACTTTCATGGCACGTGTCGAGCGTGGTGAAGTTTCAAACGTCGTTTTGGACGGCGAAAAAATCATTGTTCATGGTGCCGATGGAAGCGATTACATCACCATCAGACCGACCGAGGCGGACATAACCCAAAAGTTGATTGAGGCTAATGTCGCCGTTGACGTGACACCTCAACAGCAAAGCGGATTACTGTCGGTGATCGGGGTGTGGTTGCCGTTCCTGCTTTTGATCGGGGTTTGGATTTTCTTTATGAACCGGATGCAGGGGGGCGGAAAAGGCGGTGCCATGGGGTTTGGCAAATCCAAGGCCAAGCTTTTAACCGAACGTACCGGTAAAGTTTCCTTTGACGACGTGGCCGGTATCGACGAAGCCAAAGAAGAACTTGAAGAAATTGTCGAGTTTCTGCGCGACCCGCAAAAATTTACCCGTTTGGGTGGGTTGATCCCCAAGGGCGCGCTGCTTGTCGGCCCTCCGGGCACAGGTAAAACGCTGCTGGCGCGCGCGATTGCAGGCGAGGCCGGCGTGCCGTTCTTTACCATTTCCGGGTCCGATTTTGTTGAAATGTTCGTGGGCGTCGGTGCCAGCCGGGTGCGCGACATGTTTGAGCAGGCCAAAAAGAACGCGCCCTGTATCGTATTCATCGATGAGATCGACGCCGTGGGACGCCACCGCGGTGCCGGTTATGGCGGTGGGAACGACGAGCGCGAACAGACGCTGAATCAGTTGTTGGTGGAAATGGATGGCTTTGAAGCCAACGAAGGTGTGATCCTGCTGGCCGCGACCAACCGGCCCGACGTGCTTGACCCTGCGCTGTTACGCCCGGGTCGTTTTGATCGCCAAATTCAGGTGCCCAATCCGGACATCAAGGGCCGCGAGAAAATTCTGGGCGTGCACGCACGCAAAACACCGCTTGGTCCCGACGTTGATCTGCGCATCATTGCACGGGGTACACCGGGTTTTTCCGGCGCTGATCTGGCCAATCTGGTCAACGAGGCGGCGTTGACGGCGGCCCGAACCGGTAAGCGATTTGTCACCATGGACGATTTTGAGAGCGCCAAGGACAAGGTGATGATGGGGTCCGAGCGACGCTCAATGGTGATGACCGAAGACGAGAAAAAACTGACGGCCTACCACGAAGCGGGCCACGCCGTAGTGGGATTGAACGTGCCGCAGCACGATCCCATCCACAAAGCGACCATCATCCCTCGCGGGCGTGCGTTGGGGCTGGTGCTGTCGCTGCCCGAACGCGATCAGTTGAGCGTCACCAAAACCAAATACACCTCGAAAATCGCCATGGCTATGGGCGGCAAGGTGGCCGAGGAGCTGATTTTCGGCCCTGAAAACGTCACTTCGGGGGCCTCGTCAGACATCCAGCAGGTCACGCGAATTGCCCGCGCCATGGTCACCCAGTTCGGCATGTCCGAAAAACTGGGCAATATCGAATACGTCTCCGAGCAACAGACAATGCTGGGGCCGCAAGGGTCGCAATTCGTCGCGGGCCCCGAGGCGCGCAAACTGATCGACGCCGAAGTCCGCGAATTGGTGGATACTGGGTACGACACGGCCAAGCGCATCCTGACCGAACGCGCCGATGATTTGAAAGCACTGGCCGAGGGTCTGTTAGAATACGAAACGCTGACCGGTGCAGAAATCACCAAGGTGATCGCGGGCGAGACGCTGAATCGTGGTGCGGATGACGACGATTCACCCGCAGGCGGCAACCCCGCCAGCGTTACAGCCGTGCCAAAGACCAAGAAAGCCAAGCCCGGGAAAGACACCGGCATGGAGCCCGAACCAACGGGCTGAGCCATGCCAGCGTTGATCAAAACCCAATGCAGCGCCACAGTCACTTTTCTGGGAGGCGTAACCGACCGCGAGTCCGCACTGGCGTCTCAGTCACTGCAGGAAATAGACGCCAAATTTGACGGTTTTATCGAAGAAACGCATGGCGGTTTGACCCGCCTTTCGGATGTGCGTGTACGCGATCAGTATGCTATCGGCACAGAAATCAGAAACACGCGCCAGTTTTCCATCGTGTCGACCGAGGAACTGGCGCTGATTGCCGCCGATATGGGGCTGACGGAATTTGACCCGCGCTGGCTTGGGGCATCAATGGTATTGCACGGCATTCCCGATTTCACGCATATCCCGCCGTCGTCGCGCCTGCAATTTTCCAGCGGGGCAACTCTGGTCGCCGATATGGAAAACCGGCCCTGCGTTCTGCCGGCAAAGGAGGTGGACAAGGACCAGCCGGGTAAAGGAAAATACCTAAAGCCTGCAGCTGTTGGCAGGCGCGGTGTGACCGCGTGGGTCGAGCGCGAAGGCACTATAAAAATCGGTGATTCAGCTGTACTTCATATCCCTGATCAACCGGCCTGGCGCCACTTAGAATCTGCGCGATAATTCCACTTGGCGAATCCGGCGCTAATAGTGTCGTAAAAGCAGATGTAGACCATGGTACACCGCCGTTATAGCGGCAATAGTATCCTCGTGATTCCCCAGCAAGGACAGTTTGCATGGCCTATAAAACCGACATCGAGATCGCCCGCGAAGCCAAAAAGAAACCCATTCAGGAAATCGGTAAGAAACTTGGCATCCCGTCCAGTGAATTGCTGCCGTATGGGCACGACAAAGCCAAAGTGTCTGCAGAGTTCATCAAAGCGCAAGCGGACCGGCCCGATGGCAAGCTGATCCTTGTGACCGCAATAAGCCCGACAGCAGCCGGTGAAGGCAAGACCACAACAACGGTGGGGCTGGGCGACGGGCTGAACGCCATTGGCAAGAATGCGGCGATCTGCATTCGCGAGGCCAGCCTTGGCCCCTGTTTTGGCATGAAAGGCGGTGCTGCGGGTGGGGGATACGCGCAAGTCGTACCCATGGAAGACATGAACCTGCATTTCACCGGTGATTTTCACGCCATCACCAGCGCCAACAATCTGTTGGCGTCGTTGCTGGACAATCACGTTTACTGGGGTAACGAGCTGGATATTGACGAACGCAGGGTAACCTGGCGCCGGGTCATGGATATGAACGACCGTGCGCTCCGGAATATCGTCGTGTCGCTTGGCGGGGTCGCCAACGGGTTCCCGCGCGAAGGTGGATTTGATATTACTGTCGCTTCAGAAGTGATGGCGATCCTGTGCCTGTCCAATGATATTGAAGATTTACAGAAACGTCTGGGCGATATTATTGTCGCTTATCGTCGCGATCGTTCAGCGGTATACGCGCGCGATATCAAGGCCGACGGCGCTATGACGGTCTTGTTGAAAGAAGCGATGCAACCAAATCTTGTGCAGACGCTCGAGAATAATCCGGCGTTTGTGCACGGCGGTCCGTTTGCAAATATTGCACATGGGTGCAACTCTGTGGTGTCAACCAAACTGGCAATGAAACTGGCCGATTATGTGGTGACTGAAGCCGGTTTTGGCGCTGATCTGGGTGCAGAAAAATTCATGAACATCAAGTGCCGCAAGGCTGGGATCGCGCCGTCAGTCGCGGTGCTGGTGGCCACGGTACGGGCCATGAAAATGAATGGTGGGGTCGAAAGCAGGGACTTGGGTGCGGAAAATGTCGATGCGGTTGAAAAGGGCTGTCCGAACCTTGGACGCCATATCGCCAACCTGAAATCGTTTGGTGTGCCCGTCGTCGTGGCGATCAATCATTTTGTCACCGATACCGAGGCGGAAATCCAGGCCGTCAAAGACTACGTTGCCAGCCATGGTGCCGAGGCAATTCTGTGTCGCCATTGGGAAAAGGGCTCCGAGGGCATAACCGATCTGGCTACGCGCGTCGCCGAAATCGCAGACGGTGACTGGGCCAGCTTTGCACCGCTTTACCCCGAGGACATGCCACTGTTTGAAAAAATCGAAACGATTTCCAAGCGCATTTACCACGCCGACGAAGTTTTGGCCGACAAGAAAATCCGCGATCAATTACGCAAATGGGAAGATGTCGGTTTTCAAAATTTGCCGATTTGCATGGCCAAAACCCAGTACAGTTTTTCGACTGACCCGAACCTGCGCGGCGCGCCCACCGGACATTCAGTGCCGGTTCGCGAGGTGCGACTTTCAGCGGGGGCGGGGTTCATCGTTGTCATCTGCGGCGATATCATGACCATGCCGGGTTTGCCGCGCCAGCCGTCCGCCGAATTCATTCACATTGACGACTTGGGACAGATTGAAGGGCTGTTTTAGGGATATCCATTATGACTGCGGACGTTATTGACGGAAAAGCATTTGCTGCGGCATTGCGCGAAAAAATTGCGGCGCAGGTTGCGCGGTTGAAATCTGACCACGGGATCACGCCGGGACTTGCGGTTGTGTTGGTTGGTGAAGATCCCGCGTCGCAGGTCTATGTGCGGGCCAAGGGCACGCAAACGGTCGAGGTCGGAATGCAGTCGTTCGAGCACCGTCTTGATGCTGACACTTCGGAAGCCGATTTGCTGGCGCTCATCAAGAAGCTGAACGGCGCACCCGACGTTCACGGCATTCTTGTGCAACTGCCGTTGCCCGCCCATTTGAACGAAAGTTTGATCATCAATGCCATTGCCCCCGACAAAGATGTCGACGGATTTCATATTTCGAACGTCGGCTTGTTGGCGACCGGACAGAAATCAATGGTGCCGTGCACACCTTTGGGCTGCCTGATGTTGTTACGCGATCGCTTTGGGACGTTGTCAGGGATGAGCGCCGTCGTTGTGGGGCGTTCCAACATCGTCGGAAAACCGATGGCAAACCTGTTGTTGCGCGACAGCTGTACGGTCACCATCGCGCATTCGCGCACCCGGAATATCGAGGCTTTGTGCCGCGATGCCGACATTGTGATCGCGGCCGTTGGACGGCCTGAAATGATCGACGCGGCGTGGATCAAAGACGGAGCCACGGTTATCGACGTGGGGATCAACCGAATCGATGCACCGGAAAAAGGCGCCGGTAAAACCCGTCTGGTTGGCGACGTGGAGTTTGACTCTGTCGCGGGTAAGGCCGGCGCGGTTACACCCGTCCCGGGTGGCGTAGGACCAATGACCATTGCCTGTTTGCTGGCCAACACGTTGACAGCATGTAGTCGCGCCAACGGTTTGGAAGAACCCGAAGGATTGACGGTCTGACCAGAAAAAAGGGGATCGGCAGGGTGCGGGAACTAAAAAATTTACACGAAATCACACCCTGCCGAAAGAACGAAACCGCGATTTGACTGCGGGGTTCTTGTCACTAATCCAATGATTTTGTTGGTAACTTTTCAACTAAAAATCTCTAAACTGTAGTTATAGATCAGTTGATCAAATTGACAAATGGCGGTATTTTCGCGTTTTGGGCGCAAGACGAACGACGTTTCAACCCAAAGTATACGTTTATCAGTACAATGGTCTTCGATTTGTGTTTTCTTGGGCTTGCGAATTAATCAAAGGCCTCAGCAGGCCGCGCGGCGTTTTTTTCGCGTTGAGCGGGCTTAAGCGAAATTCGTTTTGCGTGTAAGGCTAACGAACTTTTTTGAACGCCGTGGCAGTGTAAAGACGACCGGCGTGATTTTTGCGCGGTATAATTTGTGCGGGGATTAATTGGGCCGCCGCGTCAAATGAAACGCGGCTGTCATTCTTCAGTCACGAACAGGTTGGCCCACGCACGGTCGATCAGCGACGGTGACATTTGCGGTGCAATGTTTTCATAAGCGCATACCGACAACATTTGGTCGATCAGAAACGGGCTGTGGAAATTTGCAAACACGTTGTCGACTACCGGGTATTTGTTTTTCAAAAGATAAATCAGGGCATTCTCGTCCACGGCCATCCCCTTGGCCTTGGCGACGCGCATGAATATCTGCAGGAATTCATCCTGGTTCGGTCCGTTGACCTTTACCTTATAGGCGATGCGCCGCAGTGCCGCGTCGTCGAACATTTCAGACGGCTGGTAATTGGTGGAAAAAATCACCAGCGTGTCAAATGGAACAATAAATTTTTCGCCCGATTGCAGCGCCAGAATGTCATAGCCGCTTTCCATCGGGACGATCCAACGGTTGATCAGCGCCTGCGGCGGTTCCTCCTGTCGGCCCAGATCGTCGACAATAAACACACCGCCCGTTGATTTAAGCTGTAAAGACGCCTGATAAGTGCGCGAGGTTTTGTTGTATTTCAGATCCAGCATATCCAGCGTTAATTCGCCGCCTGTCATCACCGTCGGGCGCTGACAGCGGATATATCGGTCGTCAAACCGGCTGGTTGACCGGCGCAGCGCACCTGGGTCTTCGGTGCTGCTTTCAGCTTTGGAATGAACAATCGGGTCGTAAACGGTGATGACCTGCCCGGTGTATTCGATGGCGCGGGGTACGAAAATCATATCGGCGACGGCGTCACGAATACCGTTGGACAGCGACGATTTACCGTTGCCGGGCGGGCCGTACATCAGGATCGATTTGCCCGAATTAATGGCAGGGCCAAGCGCGTCAAGCTGACCCTCGGGCAGTACCAAATGCGACATCGCGCCTTCAAGCCGATCTTTGGATATGTTTATGTCGCTGATCGACTGGCGTTTGGTCTGGGTTTTGTAGTCTTCCAGCGGGATCGGCATGGCACCGTAGTATTCCGATTGCGCCAGCGCGTCCAAAGCGCGCGCTTTACCTGTATCCGACAGCTCATAACTCATCTCATTGCTGGACTCGTCGCGCGTGCCCATAGCTTCAAGCAGTTTTTGCCCGCGCACCAGTTCAATCAATTCCTGCGTCACCGGAACCGACAGACAGATGGCATCGGCGATCGCCGAGGTCTTGCTAAGATTGCGTCGAAACACGGTTTTCAGAAAAATATCCCGCAGCATGACCGGATTAAGGCCGGTTTCGGCCAAAGTTCGCGGCATGGGCGGGGCCTTGACGTCGATCGCCTGCATGTTCATCGGGGCCTCATTTCGTATTGTTTTTTTTGAAAGTTTAGCCTTTTTGGGCCCGTTAGGACAACAAATTCCGCAAAGGATTTTACAGAGGTACATTAGGAGTTGTAGTGTTGCCAAAAAGTAAAGCGGGGCAAAGATGAGCAGATCTTCGTCGTATGTTTTTTTGGGCTTTCTGCTGGCGCTCTTGGCGCTTTTGGCGGGGCTATTGTTGGGCAAAGGCGCGCTTTTGCTGAATCGCCACGAGGGCGATGTACTGCACCTTGCCGAGATTGTTTTGCGCATGTCGCAGGGTCAGTGGCCCCACCTTGATTTCATGACCCCGATTGGGGTTCTGTCGTTTGCACCGATTGCGTGGCTGTTGACGCAGGGCGTGGGTATCGGGCACGCCATCATGGGCGGTTCGCTGATTTTTGCGGCATTGCTGTTGCCTGCGCTTTGGTGGGTGTCGGTCTCGCGGTTGTCGCCCAAACTGGCCTACGGATTTGGCGCGATCGTGCTGTTGCTGTCGACCGCACTTGTGCACGGAGGCGCGCAACAGGTGCAGTCGATTTCGATGTATTACAACCGCTGGGCCTGGGCTGTCAGTTTCGTGCTGATCATTATGAGCCTGATCAGCGCTCAGAACCGGAAATCGCAGGTTATCGACGGGATTATTCTTGGGTTTGGCGTGGCGTTTCTGGCGCTTAGTAAAATCACGTTTTTGGTGGCCTTTTTCCCCGGAATATTTGTGGCGCTGTTGCTGCGGCGGCAATGGCTGGCGATTGGCGTCGCTTTGCTTTGTGGCGGGGCCATCGTTCTGCTGATCAGCCTTAGCGCCGGACTGGACTTTTGGTCCGCATACCTTGGCGATATCCGGCTGGTCAGCAATTCAGGCATTCGTCCGCAACCCAGTCAACCGTTGGCCTTTCTGCTGATCGGGCCGCCCTTTGTCGTGATGAATTTGGTTCTGGTCGCCGGAATAATATTTCTTCGTCAGGCAGGGCGCAGCGTTGAAGGCATAGTTCTATTGCTGCTGGCGCCCGGTTGCATCTATGTAACCTACCAAAACTGGGGCAACGACGCGCAGTGGCTGGCGGTGTTTGCCATCGCCATATTCGCCCTGCGGCCCCGTCGCGAACTACGCAACGTTTTGGGGTGGGAACTGGGTCGGGCCATGACGATCACGGGATTGCTGGCCGTCGCTCTGATCGCGCCAAACGCCATCAATATCGGTCTGTCCACCATTAACCACGCGCGCGTCGAGCCATCGAACTATGCGCAAGTCATTCCCGGTGCGCGCCATGGCGATCTGGCGATATTGACCAGCCGCATGTATGCGCCGGAACGTGTCGTCAACTTTGACTTGCCGGCCGCAGACATGCGTGCATTGGCGCAACAAGCCGACCCGACGCAGCTTGATACCCTGTTTGGGGAGCCGCTTGAGGCGTGCAAGCTTCATGCGGGGTTGGTCGGCGTATTGCAATTTATGTCGCGCGAGATTGATGCACTTCCTGCGTTACAGGGCCAAACCGTGTTTACCGCAGACACGTTTTCCAACCTGTGGATGTTCGGAAGTACCGTGCCGCTAAAAGGCGGGGCGCCGTGGTATTACGGTGGCGACGCGGGATTGAAGAACGCCGACTATTTGCTGGTGCCAATCTGTCCCGTAACCCCGCGCGCCCGCACGATGGTCTTGAATGAACTGGCCGCACGGCCCGACGTTTCGTTTACCGAAGTGACGCGCAACGGTTTTTTCATTCTTCTAAAACCCAACGGCTGATACTTTATGGCGCCGCGAAAAGACCAAGCGCGAAATAGATTATCAAACTGCCCGACAGCGCCAGACCCATCGGGAAATCCTTGCCCGCAGTCCATGATTTCCAGTCTGGTGTCGCGCGGCGAACCGCCGGGACGCGTTTAAAAATATTGTAGGTAATCAAGGCCGCTATCAAAGTCGCTCCGAAAATTAAAAGGAACAGACGGGTGTCGCCGGGTGCGATGAATGGTGCAAGCGCAGCGGCGAATTTTGCATCCCCACCCCCCACAAGGCGCAGTGCATTGACAGCAAAGCCTATGGCTAAAACGATGGCGAATTGCGCCAGACGCCACAGGTAAGCATCAAGCGGTAAAACAATCAGCCCAAGCACAACAAATACCGCCAGCACCGCCAACACCGATTTATTGGGAATGCGCATATATTTTAGATCGCTCCAAGCGATCCACAGCGCGATCAGCGTTGTCAGTGGTGCCAGCCAATAAATTTCTGCGACCGTTAGCTGCACAGACTACGAATTATTTAGCGCCCGCAAGGTGCGGACTGCGGCGTCAAAATGTTGCGGGTGGGTGTCAATTGCGCGTTCAAGCAAACCGCGCCCCACGTCGGTGTCGCCCTGTCGAATAGCGCCCTGCGCCATGGTGAGCAGCAATTCGGCCTTTTCGATCTGAGTCATGCGAATGACCGGCAACGTGTACTTGCGTTGCGCTGCGCGTGCCAGCACCAGATTATTCTTGGCTGTGAACAGGTCTTTATCATAGGTGATCGCTTCAAGGAACAAAGGTTCCGCCGCGTCCGGATTGCCGCGTGTCAGTTTGGAGTAACCCCAGTTGTTCAGCACGTTGGCGGGCCGGGTGGTCAACCCCACTGCGACTTCGTAAAAGCTGTCTGCTTTGTCCCATTCTTTATTGCTGTCTGCAACCATGGCTTCGAGCCTGTAACGGCGAAACGTTTCATAGGTCGGGGGTACGCTGTCCAGCTGGGCTTCGGCGCCTTTCCAGTCGTTGGTGCGGATCAGAGCGTCGGCATAATAAACGTGGTCCTCGTTTGTAGAGTCTTTTGATTTGATGATTTTCTCAAAAATCAACAGCGATTCCGACGCCCGTTTTGCGCGGACAAGCGATCTGGCCAGGCCGCGCTGAAAATCAATGCGTCCGGGTTCCTGTGTCAGGGCGCGCTGAAAATAGACCACTGCCTCGTTGGGGTCGGCCACCGTTAGCATGATGTCGTTCAGATTGGCGGAATCGATGACGTTGACGCCATCGAACGCCTTGTTCACTTCGGCGTTCGATCTGAATTTTTCGCAACCGCTAAGCAAGATGCCGCCCGCAAGGCAGAGTCCGGCTATCACAATAAGTCGCATGGGGCCCGTTGTCCTCTGCTGCTCTTATTCCAAGTCCGGTGTCGCAAGCAGGAGGTAGCGACCACTGCCCCGGCGAACCAGCTCGAACTTATTTTTATTCCCGCCATCATACGCGGGTTCTTTTGATTTTGCGATAGCCAAGCTTAGATTTTGACGAATTTCCTCTGAATTTCCGTTATCTAGTGCAAAAGCGTTACGAAAAACGCGTCTGGCTTCGCCTATTTCACCCAATCCCATCAAAACAACCCCAAGATTATTCCACGCCGGAACAAAATTCGGGTCCTTTTCCACAGCCTGATTGAGCAGTTTCCGCGCCTGTCCAAGTCGGCCAAGTTTCAAATTGGCCGAACCCAAAGCGCTAAGAACGTCTGCTGTCAGCCCCTGTTCGACACCGCCGCGTGTATAGGCTTTGAGCGCCAGTTCGTATTCACCCGCGGCCATCAGGCGGTGGCCAACGATCAAACCGTCGACCGACTCTTTTTCGGTATCGGTGCCGGGCACAATCGCGCCAACGGCTGGCAAGTCGCCGGACGGTGCCGGTGCAATCGCGTCGCAAGCCGCCAGTATCACGGCTGCGCCCAAAATCCCCACCAATTTCAGCCCCATTTTTGTTTACTTTCCTTCCAGCAACAGAAGATAAATATCATAGACCGATGGTCCGATCAGGATAATCAAAAGTGGCGGCAGGGTAAACATCATCGTGCCCAGTGTAAGCTTTGTTGGCAATTTGTTGGCTTTTTCTTCGGCGCGCATCACCCGTTTATCACGCATTTCAGCGGCGTAAACGCGTAGGGCTTCGGCAATTGATGTACCAAAGCTGGCGGATTGGATCAGCACCGTGACAAACGCCGATATGTCTTGGGCGCCGGCCCGTTCGCCAAGATCCCGCAGAACCGTCACACGGTCTTTACCGGCTTTCATTTCGTTGGCGACGGTTTCGAACTCTTCCGCCAGCTCGGGGAATCCGGCGCGTAATTCACCGGCCACACGCTGGATCGACTGGTCCATTGACTGACCGGCCTCGACGCAGACCAACATCAGGTCGAGCGCGTCGGGAAAACCGTCGGTCAGTGCGTCCATCCGCGTTTGGCGCCGCCTTTCCACCCAGTAGGACGGCATATAGTAACCGGCGCCGGCGGGAACAAAAATCGACAAGAGCGTCGCCTGAACCGACGCATCACCAGAAGAAATCAGCGCATAGACCAATCCTAAGAACAATCCGCCAATCCCCAGTGCCATCTGAGCAAAATGATAAGTCCGCACAGCCGATGGCGCACGGTAGCCCGCCTGCACCAACTTCAATCGCATAGCGGTCAGCGCTGTCTGGTCCTTGGGTTCGAGAAAGGTCTTGTATTTGTCCAGCTTGGCCGAACCACCGCCAAACCGAAGTTTTTGTTCGGCGTCGTCGTTTTTACCTTTCTTTTTCTTTTTGGTCGCTTTTTCGGTCGATAGCCGGTCCATCGGGTCGGCGCGTTTGCGCAGCATGATGGGCAGCGTCATGGCCATCAGCAAAACTCCCAGAAGCCCCAGCGCGTAAAGTGGCCCCAATGGACCAAATTTGCCTGTCAGATAGTCGGACGTAGTTGTGATAAAATCCAGGTTCATGTCCCTATACCTTTATATTGACCATGATCTTCATAAAGATCACATTGATGATCAGAAATACGCCTACGACCAGACAGGCGGGAATAAAGTACTCACTCTCCATCGCGGCATCGTAATAACCCGGCTGCATGACGTTGATCGCGATCAGCGCCAAAACCGGAAACGCCGACAGGAACATCCCTGACCATTTTGCTTCGGCGGTGATGGCTTTGACGCGGCGAAACAGTTTGAACCGCGAGCGGATCACTTTCGCCAAACCGGCCAGAATTTCCGCCAGATTCCCGCCCGAAGTTTGTTGGATACCAACCGCAACCGCCAGAAACCGCAAATCCTGAATGCCGATGGATTCGGCCATTTTATTCAGCGACTCGGTGACTTCCATTCCGTAGGCGGCTTCGTCCGCAATGATACCAAATTCAGAGCCCAGCGGGTCTGCAACTTCCTGCGCCACGATGTTGATTGCACTTGAAAACGGATGGCCGACCCGCAGCGAACGCACCATAAGCTCCACTGCGTCTGGCAGTTGCTCTTCGATCAGAGAAATGCGGGCTTTTGCCTTTTTATTCAACCACATAAAGACCGCGCCAAATCCCATGACAACCGAAACCGCAGCGCGGATTGGTAAGGATGCCGATGTGAAAAAGGTCAAGCCGCCGAATGCCGTGACACCCAGTAGAATCATCACCATGAACAGCGATTTTGGGCTAAAAGCGATATTCGCTTTGGCAGCCTTTTTTTGCAGCATCGAATAGAGCGGAATCTGAAATGACTTGCGGTGTTGTTCGCGTTCCTTGCGCAGGGTCTCCAGAACTTTTTCGCGTGTATTGCCTTTTTCAAGCAGATCGATGCGTCGGTTTACACGGCTATTGAATTTGATCGATTTACCGAAAATGACCAGATAAATCCCTTCGATAAGCATAAAGACTGCAACAAAGATGACGGCATAGATAATCGGTTCGGGGCTCATGATAATCTCCTAGTTGGCGGGGGTGTGTTCGTAGATGCTGGCGGGCAAATCCAAGCCCCATTGTTTGAAGCGGTCAGAATAATGCGAACGCAAACCCGTGGGCATGAATTCACCGATAATGGTGCCATCTTGCTTCAAACCGTGACGTTGATATTTGAAAATCTCCTGCATGGTGATGATGTCACCCTCCATGCCTGTTATTTCGGTGATCGACACCATGCGACGCGACCCATCCTGCAGACGGCTGGCCTGCACGATCAGATTGACAGCCGATGAAATCTGGTTGCGCACCGCTTTAAGCGGCATGTCAATTCCGGCCATGGCAATCATATTTTCCAGGCGCGAAACACCGTCGCGTGCCGAGTTTGCGTGAATGGTAGTCATCGATCCGTCGTGGCCCGTGTTCATGGCCTGCAACATGTCGATCACTTCTTCGCCGCGGGTTTCCCCGACGATTATGCGGTCCGGGCGCATCCGCAGCGCATTTTTCAGGCAATCCCTTTGCGACACTTCGCCTTTGCCCTCGACGTTGGCCGGTCGGCTTTCCATACGTCCGACGTGGGTTTGTTGAAGCTGCAATTCGGCGGTGTCTTCGATTGTAAGAATACGTTCCGCATTGTCGATCAAAGAAGAAAGTGCATTCAGGGTTGTTGTTTTACCTGAACCGGTACCGCCAGAGACGATGATGTTCAGCCGCGTCGATACCGCAGCATGAATATAGGCCGCCATTTGTTCCGAGAACGCGCCGAAAGCCAACAGCTCATCGATACCCAGTTTGTCTTTTTTGAATTTACGAATAGACACCAGTGAGCCGTCAACGGCGATCGGCGGCACCATGGCGTTAAAGCGCGAACCGTCCTGCAGACGCGCGTCGACATACGGGTTGCTTTCATCCACCCGGCGACCCACAGCCGAAACGATTTTGTCGATCACCCGCATCAGGTGCTTTTCGTTCTTGAACTGCACCGACGTTTCTTCAAGCTTACCGTCGCGTTCAACGAATACTTGCTGAGGTCCGTTGATCAGAATGTCGTTTACGGTTTCGTCGCGAAGCAACGGCTCAATTGGACCAAGGCCCGTGACCTCGTCGAACAATTCCTGATGCAATGTGGCGCGCTCGTCCTTGTTCAGGACGACGCCCATTTCCTGAAGCCCGTCCGCGCAAATCGCAGCGATTTCCGTGCGCAGATCTGCGTCCGACGCGGTATCCAGCGCCGCCAGATTGAGCGTGTCGAGCAAACGCTTGTGAAGCTCGACACGAATATCCGACAGACGGTCGCGGCGCTTGACCTCTTTGTCGGACAGAGCGGCGATTCCCGTTCGTGCTTTTGGTGCGGGCGTTGCAACGACTGTTGGTTTTTCGACAGGCTGCTGTTCGATGGCGCGTGCTGCGGGTTCGGCGTTTGCTTCTGATGAGACTTTGGTTTCTTTTTTCTTGTATCGGCTGAACATGGCGGTTCCTTTTGTTTATTTTGAGTTGGCTTTGGCGTTCAGTTCATAAAGCGAACTGGCAATTTTCATGATTTCCTTGCGGAAAGGGTTCTTGGCGGCGGTTTCTGAAATCGGCAGACCGTGGTCGCAGGTGTTGAGTATCTGTTTGCCGCCGTCAGAAAACTGAACCTCGATGTTGATATCCAGATTTTCGGCCATGCGTTTGATGCGGGCCTTTGCACTGATGTCGGTAAATTTTGGTGCGCGGTTCAAAAAATAACGCACCTTTTCAAACGGCAGATCCTCGGCCTTGAGCGCACGGTTGAATCGCAAAGTGTTTTGCGCCGAACGCATATCCATTTCGATCACGGCGAAATAGACGTTGGACTGCTGTAGTACCGTTTCCGACCAGCTGATCAACGTCTGCGGCATGTCGATGATGACGAAATCGAATTGCTCGGTCGCTTTTGCAAGAATGCGCCCGATATCGTCTGGACCGATGATTTCCAGTGGCAGGGCTTCAGCAGGTGCGGTGAACACCTGCATCAGGTCGTTAAAGTTGGTCAACGACTGCGAGAAAGATTCGGCGTCCATCGCTTCGGTGTCTGACAAAAGTTCGAAAATTCCTTCGCGGCGCGGCAGGTCGAGGTATGAGGCGACCGAACCGAACTGAAAATCGAGATCGAGAATGCAAACGCGTGCGTCGGTATCTTTGGCCAGGAGCGCCAACTCCCATGCCAGATTGACAGCGATGGTGGTGGCTCCGGCACCGCCCGCCAGCCCGTGCACGGGGATAATGGCGCCGTGGCGGTTTTCGCCACCCTGCGTCACGGGTTGGATAAGTGTTGGCTGGGCCGGTGGTTGGTTCAGGCGTGATATGACTTCGCGCAGTGCACCGTCAGGCAAAGGGTAGGGGGCAAAATCGTCGGCACCAAGACGCAACAGCTGGTGCAGCGCGGCCGGCGAAAGATCGTGGGCAATCAGAATGACTTTGACGTTGTTTGCTTTGGCGTGCACAATCAAATTGGACACGTCGGTAAGATCGGCTTCGTCTTGCTTGTCGACGGCTACGGCAATGAACGAAAGCGCAGTTGCCTCGGCTGTCGAGAGGTATTCCAGCCCGTCTTTGAAATCCAGACCACCCCAACGGTTGCCGAGCTGGGTTTCCATGTCCTCGATCAAAAGGTCAAAAGACTGTATGTCCCGCGCGATAGCGCAGGCTTCAATCATTTCCTCCTTCGACCTCAACAGTCCCATACCAAATGTTCCACCACGTTACGCTCTTTCCCAATCAAACAATTGTTCGCGTGAACCTGTTCAATCGGGAAGGAGCCCAATGTTGTGATTTAGGCCTGCTGGTTTTTCTCTGATTTGGAGACGTCGTAGCAAGCGTCAATCAACGCTGGAATAGCTGGGGAGTTTGTCTTTTTTGCGACCAAAATCATCAATTTAGGGGCAATTTTAGTCTATTATTGTTGGGTGGTTGTACCCGAATACGAAGACCCGCCTTCGATATAATTTTGGTATACCAAAGCCGCGTATTTGCCGTCGAGACCAGAGCCGACGAAATTGCGGGTGAAACCCATAACTTCGGTCACGGTGCGCCGGTTGCGGCGTTCGCGGTTTTCGGTCACAATCAATGGCTGCGTTTCGCCGAACGAGGCGACCGCCTCGAGTCTGTCTGCGCTAATACCTTGAGAAATAAGAAATTTTACCGTTGCATTGGCGCGTCTAAGCCCCAATCGTTTATTGGATGGCTTTGACCCAACAAGATCCGTGTGTCCGTACACACGGAAGGTTAAATCGGGAAATTGCTTGATCCAGTCGGCCTGGCGCATCAAAATTGCGCGGGCGTCGGCGTCAAGACGCGATTTATTGAAGTCAAAATTGATCAGCGTTGGCACGTCTTTGGCAAACTTGCGCGACAAATCAAGGATCAGTCCGTCCTGATCAGCGTAGGCAACCTGAACCAGCGTGTTATTCAGAGTCGGATTGCCAAAATTACCTTCGTCAACTTCTTTGCCCGCTTCCCAGTCCAACGTGACGATGCCTTTGTTCAGCGTATTGTTGATTGGCCCGCAGGCGGTCAATACGCCCAGAGCAGCCCCTGCAGACATCAAGATAAAACGTTGTAAAATCATAGCTTTACTCCATCACATAGCCATAGGAACCGTTGTAATCTTGCGAGGTCACGTCGCTGACGACACCGGATTCACCGGTTTTTCCAGCCACTTTTCCCAGAAGAAACAGTTCGGATTCCGTCGGTATTCTGATCCTGTCGGTCGGGAGCGTCAGGCTTTCGCCGGTTGTGGGTGTAACCAAATGCGGCGTGACAATGATGACCAGTTCGCTTTGTCGGCGCGCGAATTCGGTGCTGCGGAACAACGTACCGATCACCGGTATGTCACTTATCCATGGCACCTGACTGGCAACGTCGGTGAAATCGTCCTGCAACAGACCCGCGATGGCAAAACTTTGGCCGTCGCGCATTTCCACGGTGGTTGACGTGTCGCGGGTTTTAAACGCGTTGACAGAAACACCACCGGCCTGCGTGACCGTTACCGATGTGTCAATCGAACTCACCGACGCCTGAATGTTGAGGTTGATAAGATCTTCGTCCACGACAATAGGCGTGAACGACAAGGACACCCCAAAGGGTTTATACGTCACCGACACGCTGCCATCCTGAAAAACCGGAATGGGATATTCGCCACCGGCCAAGAAACTGGCTTCCTGCCCGGAAATGGCCACCAAATTCGGCTCGGCAAGTGTGCGCACCAGCCCTTTGGCTTCGAGCGCCTCCAAAAGCAGGGCCATTTGGACGCCGCCCGCACTAAATCCGATACCGTACGCGCCGATCCTCTGGGTCGCTGAAACCCCGGATGTTGTCGTCAGCCCGTCCACAAACGGCGTGAAGTTTGTGCCGTTGGTGAATACATTGTTACCGCCGTCGGCAGTGATTGCGCCGCCCGTTGCGCTGAGCCCAAGGCTTGAAGTCAGGTTTTTGGTGACCGACCGCTGCATTTCCGCAAAGCGTACTTTCAGCATAACCTGCTGTGTGCCGCCAACCGTCATAAGATTGGTGACGCGGCCCGGAGCATAGCGCTGTCCCAGTTCCAGTGCCCGGGCCAGTTTCTGTTTGCCCGATACGCGGCCACTTAGGACAATGCCGTCATTAGCGGTGCGCACTTCGATCTCTTCTCCCGGAAGAATTTCACGCAGACGTTCCTTGAATTCCGCGACATCGGGCGTGACGTTGACGTCGACATTGGTGATCAGGCGTCCATTGGGGCCAAGTAACGTCAGCGTTGTGCGCCCCGGAGCCTTGCCCAGAATATATATAGTACTGTCAGAAAGGGTCGCAATATCGGCAATCGACGGGTTGGCCACCGAAAGTTCCGCAAAAGGTGTTTCGCTTTCCATAACGATGGCACGATTAATGGCCACGTTGATGTTGCTGGAAGTTTGTCCGGTCATCACGCGCAACACATTTTGTGCCTGCTGCGCTTGCACCGGAAGGAATGTCACTGTGCTCAACGCAAGCCCTGTCAGGCCCGCTTTTACCAAGCTGCTCGATTTCATGTGATCCTGCCTCTCTGATCACGAATATGATACTTCACGGGTCTTTTGTGCCCATTGTTTCCAGAATGCGCGAAATTGGTTTTATTTGCAAGATTCAATTGCTTGGTGGTCGGTCCTGATGTGGATAACCCGCAACACAACAGTTTCCAGAGTGCGATGTCCGGTCGATAATACACAGGATATTGTGGTCGGGAGGGGCGTCCATACCGCATCACCCTGCGCACTTTCACATTTATTTTACGCGTCTGACCAGGTTTCGACGCCCCTGATGCCAATTGGGTTTTACCTGACATCGTCAGCCGTGCCTGAAATATCCGAGCGCCCATGAACCCGTGCGCCGTTTGCGCGCGCAGTACGCCCCGGATTGAACGTAAAACGCTATAGTGTGGTGCGGATCGGAGTTTCCGAGGTGCGATTACCGGAAAGCCGCGCGTTCAACGGTCTTCGGGGCAGGTCACCGGAATTTCAACCACAGTCGCGCCCTTGCGGGTTTTTATCGTGCAAACCCGCTTTTGCACCAGTTCTTCGACGACTTCTTCCTTGACGCCCAACAGCTGGTCTTGATCGATCTCAAAATTGCCCGTGGTGGTCTCGTCCTCGGCGCCACGCAACGAAAGCAGCAGTCGACCGGTCGACTGCGCCTGAGCCAGTGCGCCGACCACTTCGGGTGACACTTCGGCGGTGACGGTTCGGGCAACTACGGGACTGTTTCGATCTTCATCGGCGATTTGATCAATCGCGATCAATTTGATGCCTTCCAATATAAGCTTGGTCACGTCGCGCCGACCTGACCGGCCCGACCAATAGACATCAACCTTGTCGCCCGGTCGCAAAAATCCTGACACGCCCGAAGCGACATCGACGCTGATCGTGAAAGCGCGCATCCCCGAGCTAAGACGCGAGGATACACCAGCGTCCTGACCGGGTTCGGTCACCTTGACGGCAAGAATCGCCTCGTCTTTTTCCATCGCCCGCAGCACAGTGCGCAATTTTTTGTCGTCTTGGTCAAATAGTACAGCCGGATCAGTGAACGCGCCTTCGGGGATTGCGTTTTCCGGCCAGGCCGCGATGCGAACGTCTTCTTTGGACAATTTCTGCCCGTAACGCAAAGGGCCAGTCGACACGAAAACCCGCACAAGTTTGACATTGTTGGCAAGCGCTTTTTCCTGACTGTCCAGCACCGATTGGTATTCGTTGAAACGCCCCTGCGCCATGTAAACAGCGAATCCGGCCAACCCCATACCAATGATAAGAATGAGTGCGAATACTATACGCATTGCGAAAACCCCTGCTGCTCTGCCTGATTGTTCAGGTTTGATTTTGACGGTACTTTATACAACATTTTTTTTCGACCCAACTAAAAAGACGTGGAGATTGACACGCGATCGTTCATTTCGACAGCAGTCGTCAGAACGCCGGGTCCAATAAGCGCAGAAACAGACAAAACCAAACCAACGCCAAACGCCGTCAGCAGAATCCAATCGACGGTTACGGCACCGTCGTCGTCCTGTGTATAATACTGCAAAACGTTGCTCATTGTCATCCACCGGTCGTTCAGATCCTTTTTCGATACATCCTCGCGCTGTCAGAACACATCAAGACTGTGGCAAAAGAATGGATAAACTATGAAAAACCGAATTCCCTTATTCACGTCCCGACACGCGAAAAGACCACGCCCGAAGGCGTGGTCCTTATCGTTATCCCAATAGCGTTAAGCTATTAGAAAGTGGTCGATACGCCTTGGCCAGACATCTGTGTGTCGATGTCGCCGGACAGGTTCTCAACGCCGTTAGAAACGGCTGCCAGAACGGCAATGCCCAGACCAACGATGGCTGCGGTCAAAACGACCCAGTCAACGGTTACTGCGCCGGATTCGTCATTCTTAAAGTTTGTGAACAGTTTCATTTTTTAGTCCCTCCATAGGATTTCAGTTGTTGTCAAAAGAGCCGATTGTTCGTGAGGTCGCATTCTCGTTGTTTGCTAACTCGTCAACTCTTCATGGCCCTCATAAGGGAGTGCGAATGGGGCATGAGTTTGACACGCATTGCGTGTGAGCAAAAAAAGTGCGCGAATTACCAACAAATTTTTAATAATGAATAAAAACAACAGTTTAATCTGCCAATCAAGGCAGATTTATTGACCTGATCGGGGCAATTGTGTCGATTGCGACATATTATTTTGTCAATAATGTCTGGTTTTACCGCCGATTGTTTGGCAAACAGGCTGGAATAATAGGGGTAAATCGAGCACTTGGCACCCATTGGTTATCATCAGGTTCTTTGTTGGACGTTGATTTTGGCGTTGGCAAATGCGCAACCAATTCGTGCGGCCGAACCTTTTGTGGATTTTACGTTCAAGCGTATAAAACCAACTGCCAATACTGGCGGTAAACGCATCACCATCCAGATACTTCCCGACACTACGCCCGCACCTGACCAAGACGCGCCCACAGCGCAACCACCCCCAAACATGCAGAACTGGTTCTGGGCGAAAATAGCCCCCGGAATGACAGAATCCGGTCCCGGGAGATTTACAAAAGCTGTCGAAGTCATTCGTACCGCGTCGCAGGTCAGCAATGATTTTACCCCATCGCTTCAGGTTTTACATGGCCTTGCAGCGCGGTACGGCAAAGATATTCTTCTGGCCACATTGGGGAGCGACCTTTCGCCGGCGTTTGTTCTGGCTTTGATCAGTGTGGAACCCGAAGGTGAGGCGCCCAATCGCTCTGGCGACGGTGCAGACAAGGCGGTGCACCTGTCGGCCAATCAATTTCAATCCTTGCCCAGCCCCGGCGCTGAGTCCAACTCTGCCATTTTGACAGCAACGGTGAATTATATGCAGACTCTCATGGATAAATATGACCGCGATCCGATCTTGGCGCTGGCGGCCTATCACAGTGGTGCAGAACAAATCGCCGCATATCAGGGCGTGCCGCCCACTGCGGGCGTACGCACATATGTTCCGCGTGTCATTGCCACGTGGCAGGTGGCGCGTACGCTGTGCAAGACGCCACCGGAATTATTCAGCGATGGATGTGTATTTGACGTGAAAGAAACCCCATAAATGGTGATGTTACAGGAAAAAGCGGCCAATAAACCGCTTGTGCTTGACGTCGACGGTACGCTGTTGCGCACGGATCTGTTGTTTGAAACCTTTTGGCTGGCGTTGGGGCAAAATCCCTGGACGTGCTTCAAAACCTGTCTTTTCAACCTCGCGCGTCCGGCAAAATTAAAGCAGGAACTGGCCAACCTGGTGGACCTGCGAACTGATTTGTTGCCGGTGAACCCACAGGTCAAAGATCTGCTGGAAAGCGCCAAACGGCAGGGGCGCGATGTTGTTTTGGCCTCGGGTTCCGATTACACGCTGGTTTCGCGTCTTGCAAAAGACCACGGCATCGACATGCCGGTTATAGCGTCCGACGGCAGCGTCAATTTGACGGGCCAAAAAAAGGCGGATGCCCTGCGGGGAATCTATGGCGAATCCGGTTTTGACTATGCGGGTGACAGTGTGGTGGATTTGCCGGTCTGGATCGCTGCGGACAGCGCGATCATTGTTGGGCGTCGCCCGGGCGTCGCGCGACAGCTGGCGGCGCAATCCCGGAACGTGACCGAAATCAACGGCGGTTGGCACTGGCGTC